>JAGQPO010000751.1 GCA_020426665.1 Planctomycetales bacterium | reverse complement strand
CTACAGCGACGGATCGAATCTGAATCGATAAAGTCAAATTTCGTGCCGAACACTATTGCCCCTTTCCTAGGCTGCGACCTTGATGAAAGACGCCAACCGATCGGCGCGACTGGGGCTTTGCAGTTTCGCGACCGCCTTGGCCTCAATTTGTCGCACGCGTTCGCGGGTGACTTTAAAGATCCGGCCACACTCTTCGAGCGTGTAGCTGTATCCGTCAACCAGGCCGTATCGCAACCGAATGATTTCCCGTTCACGGTACGTCAGGGTCTTCAACAACTCGTCGATCTTGCTGCGCAGAATTCCGCCAGATGCCATGTGGACCGGATTCAAGCTGTCGTTGTCTTCGACGAATTCACCGAAACTGCTGTCTTCGCCTTCGCCAACGGGTCGATCCAGACTGACCGGATGCCGACCGATATCCATCACGCGTTGAACTTCCTCGAGCGGCACTTCAGTTAATTCTGCGATCTCTTCATAAGACGGTTCACGCTTGAGTTGTTGCGTCAACTTCTTTTGCGCCTGACGAAGCTTGCTGAGCACATCGATCATGTGAACAGGAATGCGAATGGTTCGGGCCTGGTCAGCAATCGCACGAGTGATCGCTTGGCGAATCCACCAAGTCGCATAGGTGCTGAATTTGAAACCGCGACGATATTCATATTTATCAACGGCACGCATCAAGCCCGTGTTGCCTTCTTGGATCAGATCCAAAAACGAGAGTCCACGGTTTCGATATTTTTTGGCAATCGACACGACCAGTCGCAAGTTTCCGCTACTGAGCTCCCGTTTGGTAGCTTCGAATCGCTCGAAGTGCTCGCGTGCTTTTGTAACACGATTATGCAAGCTTTCGGGCGTCTCCTGAGTCAGCATCATTAATTCACGCAGCTCTTGACGCAGGTCGGCAGCTTCGTCGCGACTGACGGCATCGTGGCCAAGGTCGGCCAATCGTGCGCGAATGTAATTCATCCGACCGGAAAATTCTTCCAATCGGGCCAACATCGGCGTTACCCGCCGGCTCCGCAGACTCAATTCTTCGACCAACTCCAAAGCCTTCTTACGGCGGGCGATGAACCGACGTCGCACTTCGGTTTTGCGACGAGGCGGCGTGCTTTTTCGCGCCAGTTGTTCAAAGTCTTCGCGGTTCTGGGCAATCAACCGATCAAGCGTTCGCAAGTTGTGCGGCATCCGCGCCGAAACTTGTTCTTTGGTCAGGTGCTCCGTCAGCGATACCTTGATTGTGCGGTCAAACGGCAATTCACCTTCATGAACGCGATGCAACACGTCCACCGTGTGACGGAGCGCATAATCCGACTCCAGTAAACAGCGTCGGAACTGACGTCGCGTGACTTCGATCTTTTTTGCCAACGAGATTTCTTGCTCGCGTGTCAGCAAAGGAATCTCTGCCATTTGACTCAAGTACATGCGGATGGGGTCATCGCTGGCTTTTGGCATTTCCACACTGGCCAGTTCTTCGGCAACCGATGCGCCCGGCATATCATCATCATCGTCCTCATCAGGATCGACTTGGCCGACCGTTTCGACACCTGCATCTCTGAGACCGCGAATATTAGGTTCGGGGCGTCGAGAGTTTCTAGTGATGACACTATCGCCATCAACCAATTTGATCCCAAGTCGCTCGACGGCTTCAATCAGCTTGTTCAGCTTTGCGGGGCTGCCGTCTTCGTCGGGCAGGTAAGTGTTGACTTCATCATAAGTCAACCAGCCACGATCCTGACTTCGTTCTACCAATTCAGCAAGTTCTCGGTCCATCAAAAGCATTGTTCAAAACCTCATGTTTGAGTCGCCCATCATGGGCGTGCGGGTCGTTCCTGTCACGAAGCACGGTGCTTTTATCCGACTTCATGTTGTATGTTGATTGACGTTGCGGACGTCACTGGGTTGCGATTGTCAATTGCCTCCAGACACTCGGTTAAAAGTTAGTTCCTAACGGTCAATTTGCTGGCGACTTTTTTCACTGTCGAACAGTTGCTTTAGTAGATCCAGCTCCTCGGATTCGTCCAAGGCCAATGATTCAAGTTTTGCGATTTGTCGCTGTTTTTCTGCAATGTTTTCGCGTTTGTGGAATTGTACAAGCAATGTCTGGAAACGCTCTTCGGCACTCTGAGTGATTTTGCCGTCTCGTTGCGCGACACGAAACTGCATCGTGACCACTTCGTTCTTCAAGAAATCGTTTTCCAACAGTGCCATCAACGTTTCAACGTTCAAATCACGACCCTGAAGATCCAGTTCCTGGTACGCGGCCAAAATCATTTTTGCCGACAGTGTGTCCAGCCAATCCGGATCGATTGTCTCGACCGCCCGCCCCGCCAGTTCGGGCGATTCGATCATTGTTTCAAAAAGCTCACGGTCAAAACCACTGAGCGGTTCCTCTCTTTCGCGATTCCGCCTGCTGGGCACATCGCTTTGCAAGTTACCCTGCGAGTAATGCTGACCAGGCCCCGGAATGACGCTTTCACTAAAACCGAAATCACCGCCGTCAAACACAGGCACTTCAAAGTCATCTTCGACCGCTTCGGCCAGCAACAGGTTCGGGTCAACGTTACCCGATTTTGGCGAGGCGGGAACGCTTGACTTTCTAATTGCCGCGTTCGCCGCGGGAGCGGCACCGACGCTTGCCGCCTTGCTGAATTTTGCAGCGTTGCGAGCGCGTTGCTTTACTTCTTCTCGCTTTTTCTCCAGCCGATCCTCAAGGCGACTCGCTGCGATACCAAACGTTCGCGACAGCCGAAGAAGGATCTGGTCCTGCTTCAGCGGGTCCAACTTAGGTGCTTTGGCAAGAATCCCGGTCATCGTGTCGATGGCTTGCATGACCGCGTGCGTGTCGTTGGTGACATCAACCCCAGCGATCAATGACGACAGTTTATGCTCGAGTGCATCGGGCGCATCAGTCACCAACTGTTCCAGCGCCGGGCGTCCGCGGTCTTCCAGAAAGTCGGCCGGGTCCATGCCGTCGGGAAGAGTCAAGACTCGCAAATCAGCATCTTCCTTGACGAACAACTCCAGCACTTCGTCGGCGCGTTTTTGTCCGGCTGCGTCCCCATCAAGCACCAACACCACTCGGTCGGCGAGCCGTTTTAGCAGCTTGACGTGAGCCTCTCCGAGCGCGGTCCCCAACACGGCGACGACTGGTTCAATCCCCGATTGCCGCGCAGCAATCACATCCGTGTATCCTTCCATGACCAGCGCCTGGCCGCCCTTGCGGATCGACTCGCGAGCCAACTGCAATCCGTACAGTTGATGAGACTTACGGAACAGTTTTGTCTCCGGGCCGTTGATGTATTTCCCACCGGCCTTGTCGCCATGCCGCGCCGCGATTTCCGGAATCACGCGCCCGCCCATTGAAATCGGGCGATCTTGCATGTCGTGGATCGGAAACATCAATCGGCCGCGGAACATGTCAAAGCTTCCGTTGCCGCCATGGCGATTGAGTGCAATGCCGGCGGCCGCGGCGATTTCCGGTCGAAACTTTTCGCGTTCCAACAATCGTGTTGCAAAATCCCAACTGTCGGGGGCAAACCCGATTTGAAACAGCTTTCGATGCTCGTCGTCGATTCCGCGACTGGCCAAGTAATCCCGTGCGATCTTGGCGTCGTCTGATTTGGGCGAATCGAGTTGCTGGAAATACGCGTCGCAAACAAGCTTGACGGCCGACAACAACGTCGCCTTGTCATCCTTCGAGCCGGCTTCGACTTTCGGCCCCGTCTCGAATTCGATCCCTGCCTGGTCCGCCAGCAATCGCAATGCAGTGACAAAGTCGACACCGTCGCGTTGCATCACGAAGCTGAAGACATCACCGCCAATGTTGCAAACCCAGCACTTCCAACTTTGACGAGCTTGATTGACTTGGAGCGATGGTGATCGGTCGTCGTGCCACGGACAGTGGGCCGCCAGAATCCGACCCTTGGGGACCAATGTCAACGACGAACCTACCACGTCGACAATGTCGACGGCGGCGCGCACTCGTTCTTTGAGGTCCAGGTCCATCATTGCGGACTAAGCGACTCGCTGAAAGTCTTTCTCGACGAATTCGTATTGAACACGCCAAGGATTGGCGAAACCATCCGGATCGGTCGACTCGTGCCAAAACTCCTGTTCCAGGAACTGGCAAAGGCTTTCTCCAGAAAGCCGTTCGAGCAAATTTCGATCACACGCACTCCGTTGCAGCGTAACAAAAATCGCGGCGGCCAATCAGAGCGGGCCACGAAGGATGCTTCGCATGCGAGCGGCCAGGAGTTTCACGATCGGCCGATTTCACGTCAAGATCAGTTTCACACCAATTCCGTGGGCACGCTAGAACCAGAATCGCGTTCCAATTGTCGGCGAATGAACACGCCAGACCGAGGCTCACACCACCCAACGACTTCTCGCAAGTGCTTTACAGGGAACATCTTGCGCCGCGCAGAGCGACGTCGGCGGACAATTCAATGCGTCGCCTGTCATCCAATTGGTGCCAATCGCTGGCAGTTCGATTGATGGCCGAATTGGAACTGTCCAGTAAACCGACGTTTTTGGCGAACCGCGACCGGTCGGGCGACGAAGTACGGAGACGGCCGGCCACACGGAAACTTTCGCTGTTCCGCCCAATTCGTTTTATTTGCTTGGTCAACAGGCCAGTATAATTTTGCCGATCTGTCCTCGTCCCCCCAGACGTGACCACTTCGCTACCTGCTCCATGCCCGCATTCGATATCGATTCGCAAAGCCCCAGTGGCTCGTTCGAGCCTCAGCCATCCGACGGATGGTCGATGCCGGTTGGCAGTATTGCCGGGATTCGATTTTTCATTTCCTATTCCGTCTTTGTCACCTTGGCGGTGCTGGCGGGCTTGGTGGCGATGGTCCAGAACCGCGAAGGCAACGGTGATCTGCCCTTAGTAGCTTTGTTGGCGGTTTCAATTTGGGCAGTTGGATGGTTGGTCCAAATTATCGTCCAGCTTTGTTTACATTTTGGCGGTGGCGGTCGAAGCGAATCCATTACGGTCGGGTTGCTTGGCGTCGAGGCTCCGAATCCGCTCTACAGAACCTATCCTTGGTCTGCGATCGCGAATTTGATGTCGGCGTGTTTTTCGTTGACGGCGTTGGCGGTATTCGGTGCAATTTGCCTTGGGATTCACATGGCGACCGAGGCTGCGGATGTTACGGGCTGGTCGTCTTGGCTCGCCGAACTGGCAACGCCTAGCCTTGGACTGGACGCCGTTGAAAACTGCTATTTGACCGCGACATGGCTGTTTTGGATCCAGGCCGCGTGCCAGGCTTATCCGTTGCCCAGAAACCTGGGACGTGGGGCGATCGCTTCGGCCGTTGCACTTTTCTCTGCCGAAGCCAGTGACGATTTTCAAGTCAAATTGCTTCGTCGGATCATGCAAATGGTTGCGATCATCACGTTGCTGATTGCGATGGCGACCATGATGGCCGATGCCGATGTTTTTCTCCCGCGTTGGCCGATCATGGTACTGCTTTCAATCTATTTGTGGGTGACCGCGTCAAAACATGATCTTCGTGACTGGATAACATCGGTGCACCTGGCCGACACCGATCCGGTTGCGAGCCATTTCGGTTGGGCCGAGTCGAGGTCACAGCATCCCCCTCGCGATCCTGGAACGACGAACCAGCCACAGCGGCCCGCAACGCCGTGGATAAATGAGATGGTTGATTCTGTCCGGATGCGACACAAGCGAAAGCTGGCCCGCGCCGCGCTGCGCCGCGAGCACGAAGAAGCGGACGACGCGGCTCGTTTGGATCACGTCTTGAGAATGGTCAGCGAACGCGGAACCGAAGGGCTGAGCGCCGCCGACAAAGCACTGCTAAAACGCGTGAGCGAAAACTTGCGACGAAATCGAGCGGCATCTGACGCGTCACCGCCTCCACCGCGAAACCGCCAGTGGGACGATCCAGATTTCTCGGATCATGACAACGACCGGTAAGGAAACACCGCTGTCCACACCTACCTCGGCTTGCTCATCATCAATCGATAGTTGCCGGAACCGAGCAAGTCGTCGATACGTGTGCGCATTTCCGGCGTCACTTGCACCTTGTATTTGTCGGCTTTCAGATGTACGACTTCGCCTTCGCACAGTTGCATGCTGAAAAGCAATTCTTGATTTCCCGGATACCCTCGAACGATTTCTCGTAACCGCGAAATGGTTTGGCCATCGTGCACGGCTTCGTCCAGCCGAATTCTCATTCCGTGCGTGTACCGGGTGTCCAAATCGCTCAGGGGAATCAGTTCGTCGATGATCAGGTTGGCTTCATCACCGCCACCACGACGGTCCACTTTTCCCTTTGCCAAGACGACCGCGTCGGGCAAGACTTTGTCACCGTGATCGGCAAAACCTTTTGGCCACATGATGCATCGAATGGCCCCCTGCATGTCTTCCAGGTCAAAGTTCGCGTATTTCGAAGGCTGCCCCGGCTTGGGATTCTTGGTGTGGGCGATCTTGATCGAACTGATCATGCCCCCCAAGATGACCTCGCCACGGTCTTTGATGTCGACTAGCGAGTCGGTGGTGTGCGTTCGAAACGTTGCGAGTTTCGGTTCGTATTCGGCCAACGGGTGTGAATCCAAATAGTAACCGAGCACTTCTTTTTCGTAACCCAGCTTTTCACGATCCGGCCATTCGTCCATGTCCGGCAAAACGACCGAAGGTCGACCCGTGTTGTTTTCCTCCTCTTCAAACATGCCAAACAAGCTGGCCTGGCCGCTTTTCTTGTCGGCCTGAACCGCAGCGCCAGCCTGAATTGCTTTTTCGATCACGGCGACCAATTGACTTCGTTTTGCCCCGAAGCAATCCATTGCACCGGCCTTGATCAATGTTTCAATTGCAGATTTGTTACACGCCTGTGGGTCGACGCGTTCACAGAAGTCAAAGATATCTTTGAAGGGTCCGTTCTTTTTTCGTTCCTGTTCAATGGTGATCGCCGTCGATCCGCCACAAGCTTTGATCGCCGACATGGCAAAATGAATTCTACCGTCGGCAACGCTGAAGTCGGCTTCGGATGTATTGACGCTGGGCGCGACAACTTCGATCCCCATCCGATCGCAATCTTCCATGTGCTCGACAAGCGAGTCCTTGCGTTTGAAGTTTCGGCCGTCGATATCACTGGACAACAACGAAGCCATAAACTCGACCGGATAGTGAGCCTTCAAGTATCCCGTCTGAAACGCGACCAATGCATACGCGGTGCTGTGCGAATTATGAACGACCAGCCCATTGGCGACAAAATTGTGGTCATGCTCGACAGTAAGGTCATAGACATCCGTGACTTTGTCGGGCTCGATCGAAACAACATCATCCCAAAACAGATCGCTTGTCGCGTGTTCGGCGAGAACTTCGGAGTCAAAGTATTCTGCCACGCGGTTGATCGTTGATCGCCGAAACCCACGTTTCTTTGTTTCACCGGTCCGGCAAAACTCTTTTACGGAAACGCCACTTTCTGATTCAAGCTGCCTCCACTGGATTCCATGTTCGACGCGTTCCCTGGCGACTTGGCGGCGAATTTCGACAGGGACCAGGTCTCCGGTCGACTTTGGCTTCCCCGAAGACAACCGTGCCAAGGCAGAATTGACCGCGTCTTCCTTGCCTACGATATGCGGTCCGACACAGGTCATGAACTTCATTCGCGACTCATACCCGACCACGTGAACTGCGAATCCGTTTTTTGGATCGCCCCCGCTTTTTCCTTTGCACGGGAACGTCTTTTCAGTGATTCGCGAAACGATTCCAATTCGTTGCAGCAATCGCTGAACATCAACCGCGAGCCAACGTGAAGACGTTGCGTAGTAGGACATCTGCGATGCCTTCTCAACATAACCGTCACCCGCCCATAGTCTTCCCAACAACAACGCCGAATGGCTTTCACTGAATTGAAATGCATCTTCTGGAAGTCGCTTTTCGGTAGCGCGTTTTCCGGTCAACTGAAGGCGATTTGCCCATATGAATGCACCGCACCTCGTACCGGCAATACTCTTTGCCGCGACAGCTGTACCGACACCCGCGTGATCGAGATTCCCCAAACGTGTATCGTGACCGGTTGACAAACAGACTTCAAATCTTCCATCGTTTCTGCCATCAATCCTTGCTTTGGTGTTCTCGAATTCAGAGGCATTTTTCACGAAATCAGCGATTTGGGCTTCAGAATTCGAATAGAAGTACAGGCACGTTGGATGACAGAGGTTGCCTTCCGAGATTAGCCATCCCAAAGTAATAATTTCATGGCTGGCCCAACATTTAGTTTGCTTGATCGAGAGTTGTCGCGCGACGGCAACTTTGTCACCGACCGACAAGTCGTCAATGTTCGTCCAGCCGTCGAACGTGCGCATGGGATGATTGCCGGTGGCAACGATTTGCCGTCCACTGCGAGTCGTCACGCGGTACGTTTGTCGAACGCCGTTCCAGACGACGTCGGTGACTTTTCGCGGGACAAGTTTTTGGTGGCCGTCCAGTGCGTGCACTGTGAACTTTCGTTTGCTCAGAAAAAGCTCTTCGACCGTTGCGATTTCCCCCGTTTCAGAGTCGACAACTTCTGTGTCACCGACGACGCATTTATTAAAACCATAACCGGCAAATTTGACGATCAGATTCCAAATTTCTTCGGCGTCTTTCTGGGCCAACCCATTTTCGACGGCACCCTTTAGGAAGATCTCCTGATTCTGGTTGATCAGCGATTCTTTCTTCTTACTGATCGCTTTAATACACGTGTACGCTTTGGCCAACGGAACACCGCCCAAGCGGTTCAAAATCCGCATGACCTGTTCCTGGTAAACCATCACACTGTTGGTTTCTTCCAGGATTTCTTTCAACACCGGGTGCTTGTATTCCGGCGTTTGGCGCCCGTGTTTAATGTTGACGTAGTCGTCGACCATCCCGCCTTCGAGCGGACCAGGGCGATAGAGGGCCGCGGTGGCGATGATGTCGTGAAAACAGTCTGGCTTCATCCGCGTCAACAAGTCACGAATGCCGCCGGATTCTAATTGGAAAACGCCTTTGGTTTCGCCACGTTGAAGCAGCGCGTACGTCGCCTTGTCGTCCAGTGGGAACTTCAGCGGATCAACATCTTTGCCGGTCGTTTGCTTGATAAATTGCACGGAACGACTGAGCATCGTCAAGTTACGCAGCCCCAAGAAATCCATTTTCAACAAGCCGCTGGCTTCGACGTCACCCATCGACCACTGGGT
>JAGQPO010000750.1 GCA_020426665.1 Planctomycetales bacterium | reverse complement strand
GCAAAGTCATGTCCAACCCGAACGAATCGTCAACGTCAAGGTCACCCGTAAAGCCGCCCAAGGATTCAGAGATCTGGATCGGAGGCCCCTGCGCCGTGCCATCTTCATTGAGGAAATAGATCCAAATCGCACCCAACTTGGATCCGTTGATTTGACTGTCGGGAGAGCCGACGGCCAAGTCGGTGACACCATCGTCATTGATGTCGCCAATCGCCGCGACCGAGTGCCCAAACTGAATATTTGCCGAACCTGGACTGAGAAGGTCGACCGATCGGCTTACATCGCCAGCCTGGTCGATCGACAGGATTCGGACGACTTCGGTCGTTCCGAACTGACCGATGGCTACTTCGATCGTTCCGTCACCGTCTAAATCTCCCAATGGAGCAATGGAGTAGCCAAAATAGTCTGTGCTGTTCCCCATCACCGTCGATCCAAACTCGTCGCTTAGCTTCTTCGAACCAAGGACGCTTCCATCCCAGTCCATCCACAGCAGATAGACGACACCTCGGTTTAAGGAGCTTGTTCCAGTGTCGGTCCCGGTAGCGCCAACCAGCAAATCTGGAACTCCATTCCCATCCAGGTCGCCGATCACTGCTATGTCTTTGCCGAATTGAGGCTGCGTCGACGTGTTGAGATCCGCATTCGGCCAGGCCAGCTGGGTCGTACCGTTTATGAAGCTGGTTTGGCTGACTTTTTGATGGTCCGCGAGCGTCTTGTCGACATCCGCGGCCGTATAGCTTGCCAACCATTGCTTGTGTTGCTCGTCACCCTTCAGACCGCGTCCGAAGATGAACCGTTCCTTGCCATCAGCATCGACGAAGATCAGGTCATCGATTCCGTCTCCGTTGAAATCACCACGGGATCGTTGCGGACCACCAAGTCCGGCGAGCGCAAATTGGACCGATGCATGATCGGTTACATTGGCGCCGCGGGATAACGAGACTGGACCGAATAACAACCAGGCCGTGTCGGTACCGAACACGATCACGTCGTCAAACCGGTCTCCATTGACGTCCCCAACGCTGACGCTTCCCGCCAACGTTTCACCTGCAGTGATGCTCGCAAGTGGAAACGCGGTGGATAATGGCGATGATTCATTCGAGACAACTTGAATCGATGTTCCAGATTCCTGATTGTTTAACCAAGGCAACGCAACTTGGAATCGATACAAGTCATCGAACAGATTTGTTTCCGTCGCAACGTAAACCGGCGAACTGAAAACACGCTGTCCCGCGAACAGGTGCAACTGGTTTCCAGTGATCGAATCCGCAATCGCAAAATCGGCAAATGCATCTCCGTTGATGTTTCCCAGACTGCCAAAGGAAAATGGAGTCCCAACGGCGGCATGACTGAATAGTGGTCGCCCTGTTTCAACCACCAAATCTGGAGAATTGGCAATCTTGTCGGCAATCTCGGTATCGTTCAGTCCAAACAAGCCTCGCGACGAAACGACATGCCCGACGTTGTGGAATAGCAGGCCGCCGCTCGAAACCAGGTCAAATGATGATTCCGCGGCAACGTAACCGAGATCATCAAAACCATCCCCATCAACGTCACCTAGTCCGAGCAGATGATTTAGATTTGGCAAAGTCAGCACCGACGGAATCGTTCCGCTGGCGGCGCCAATGACAAGGTCGACTGCTCCAGCGCTGCTGACAGCGAAATCCGACCGCGGCAGGGGATCTGTCCCATCTGGATTTAGGCTAGAACTCTCTGGAAAGGCGTTGCCAAGATTCACCAGTCCGGTAGGCAGATCAATTGAAAGCGGGATGACCACATCTGCCATCGATGCAGATCCCGTCAGAAGCCCATTTTCGCCATAAAAGACGTAGGCAGCTGCATTTGCAATGGCCCCGCGACTGTCACTGATCACAACCAAATCGGAAACGGAATCGACCGAGCCAATCAAGCCGTTAAAGTCCGCCACGCCACCGACCGCGATGCCGAAGTGATCGCCAGAGTTCTCTCCGTTGATCACGACGCGAGCCGACTGCCCACTCAGTTCCGCTGGTTGGGCGCGAACGACAACGTCATCAATTTGCCATCCCGGAAAATCGTTTGCAACACTGTCGACGGTATCGAAATCAAAACGAATTTGCATGCGTTCACGACGCGTTGTCAGGTCGCGAACTTCAATGGAACTCCAGTTCGGATTGGGATCAAGCAGAACTTGAGCATTGGTATTGGAATCGTTCGACGCTATCAACAAGACCGTGGAAACAGAGACGAAAGGATCGAACGACTGGACCTGAGAGTCCGATGTTCGGGTAATGGAGTGGTTGGCTCCCGTTCCATGATCGGAAATCCAGATCCACTCGCCTTGCAATGCGTCATCATGCGATGCAGCCAGTCGAATTCTGGCGTCGTCAAGTTTAACGACATAGTAAATATGCCCGCTGGACAGACCGCCCATGGATGATCCACCTGTGCCCGCCTTGTATTCGACGGCATCGCCAGTCCCAAGCGTCGACGCATTGAGTTGGATCGTACTCTGAATATCGAGCTCCGATTCGAAGGAAACCATCGCCCGCGCGTTGTCGTAGGCCGGGGCGACGTGCTCTGTTTGCAAGGTGTAGCGGAACGAGAGTGCAATGTCTTGTGATTGTGGAACTCCAGAAAGATCAATCCAATTCGAGGTCAGTGATGACACAACGCGGCCGGTGTCGTAGTCATCTTGAGTTGAGCTGGGATCCGAGAGTCGGAAAAACGTCTCCGTTTCAATCGCACCGCTCAGCGGCTCAACAATCGAGGGCATATGCCACTGAGTCGGCAATCCCGATGACGTGTGCGAAGAAAATCCTTCGCTAAAGTTCTCATAGAATCCAAATGCATTTGTTACAGCAGCCGCAAAGTCGGCTTCCAACAATCGGTTCGCGGATCTCCAATCGGTATTGCCATCGATCAACAGGGTCGATCCGGAATTGAGCCCGGTGGAATCCGCATCGGGCAAGCCAATCACGATGTCGTCGGTGCCGTCACCATTGAGGTCGCCCGCATTGGCCAGTGTCAGTCGTTCGTTCCCTAATTGATTGATTTGAATATCGGCATGAACGGGCACGTTGGGACGCGGCGTGTCAAATCGGCCATGCCCCTCAGAATCATTGTCACTGAGGGTTGTGAAGTCGTCGGGAAGGCCGGAAAGGTCGATTGGGGAGTGCCACGCATTTCGTTGACCTTCCACAAAGCCGAGAGCCGTTCGCAAGGCGTTGGTCTCGGGGTTGGTCATCATCAATTCGATCTTCGATCCCTGCAACAGACGCAGCCGCAATTGATTCCACTGGATGACTTGCCCAACAAGTTGTGCCGGAATTGGAACCGAATGGCCATCCACCGCATCTTGATACGTTGATGCCAAGCGAATCGTTGTTGGTGTGTCAACGATGACAAAGTACGTCTGCGGGAGATTGGGATCGCCAAAAATGAACGAGTCCCCCGTTCCGATTCCGGAAGGGATGGTTGTCTGTAATGCATTACCATCGATGGACTTAACGATCGAATGTGGTGCGATCGCTGTAACGCGTGAATTCAGGCCGGCAGCAGAAAGTTGCAGATTGAATTCCGCGATCAAGCCTTCGAGGTCCGCGGCGGCGTCAGACCGTAAACGAATGGAAGTCCCACCGCTGCCAGAAAACTCGGTGCCATCGATTCTCAATCGAAACTGGGGGTCGACCAGACCGGAGAGGTCAAAGTCCCGGGACGAAGCAACAAGATCAAAAGCGTCGTCGCGGCCCAGCAAAATTGCAACCGTATTTCCATCCCCGCCAGTAACTCCCGTGGTTCCGACCATCAAATCGGAACGGCCATCCGCATTGAAATCGCCATTCGCGAACAAGGATCGGGGATCCAAAGTCGAAGATGAAAAGACGGGCGCCGGCAATTTGATGCTGACCGACGTCGGCAGATATCCGCTTTCGAACTCCCCGCCAAAATACAATCTCGCGATGGAGGAATCCGCCGTCTCCAACACGTGGCCAATGAAGTCGTCAAACCCATCTCCATTAATGTCTCCAAGCGGAATAACGACCGCTCGATCGCCCGCATATGATGGCGAGATCGAAATCGCCGCCGAAGTCGTATCGACATCGATTGATTCGCCGACAACAGGGCCGGCATCCTTGTTGGCATTGAATTGCAAGCGATAGTGGTGACCGAATGGAACGACGGAATCCTGATTGGGTGATAGCACGGTTTCGGGATTCAAGACTCGAATCAGGTAGTATTCGGGGACGCCTGCGAGTTTAGGAACGATCGAGATCGTGACACCTTCGCCGGCATCTGTGTCGACGGCCGGAAATAGCTGAATTCGTTCGTTGTAGGAAACGCTTTCAAAGATGGTTTGGGCGGCATCATCTTCCAAGCCATCTTCACGATAGAACTGAATATCCAGCATCTCCCGAACCAGTTGGGCACTGGAAGAGTCCGAAAAAGACTTGACGGTTCCAGAATCAAAGGCCGCAGGCGCCTTGATGGCATACCAGTCTTCGCGATCATTCAGATGGAAATTCAATTGGTCGATGAAGGGACTTTGCTGCTGAAGCAAACGCTCAAACGGCACGTCAATCAATGTCGCGCTGCCGGGAACATCGTTCGTCGCAAATCCGGAAACGATGCCAACAGGGATTTCGAAGATATCCGGCACCGTTTCGCTCCGTCCGCCGGCAATCCAGTCGCCGCCATCTCCACCGTCAATCGAATCGTTGCCACCGCCCCCGCGAATCACGTCCAACCCGGACCCGCCAAAAATCTGATCGTTCCCGGCGCCTCCAAATAGTCGATCATTACCTTCACCGCCATGAATGACCAGATCGATCAACGAGCCGCGTTGAGGGCGATCACTGCTCTCGAAGCCCCACTGGTCGCCGTTGACCAGATATTCCGGATCTGCGTGAACCTCGTCGTCACCGGCTTGGGTATCGATTTGAAAACTCTCAACGGAATTCGAGGTGAAGTAAGCAAAATCTTGTCGCGGCAGTCCGGATAACGGATCGGTGACAAAATGCTGTTCCTCGTAGTTCCATACACGGCTGGTCACTTCGTATCGGTGCAGGTTGCCGTTGTAATTGACGGCTACATGATCGGGTACAGGAACACCGTTGCGGTCAATGTCACCGCCCAGGAACAACACCCGGTCATTTCCCGCTTGCCCGTCATAGAAATCAGAATACGTTGGAATGAACGTCTGCTGATTGGCGGTCGTGATCGAACGAGATTGCCGAGAAATCAGTGGTAATTGATCGGTAATGATTTGAAACGTATCGTCGCCGTCACCACCCCAAATCAAGTCACTGGCCTGGCGATCATATCCGCCCGTCAGCACATCGTTGCCGGGGCCACCAAAGATCCATTCCTCCCATGATCCGCCAGAAATGATGTCATTCCCGGGGCCGCCGAGCAGAACATCACGACGCAGAATATGTTGCTCGCTACTGAGATCCGTCGCACTGAGTTCACTGAACTCGAGAACTTCGGTGCCTGGATTCAGGCCGATCGAAGGTTTCAATTCGTATCGGGTTGGCCCAGCAGCGTTGACGTGCAAGTAGTAGAACGTGTCGCGAGTAAGCCCATCCAGATAGAGCCGCCTGGTCCGCTGTGGTGCCGTGCGGGTCGTTAAGCTTTGTCCGTTCACGGACGCAACGATGCCCTGCTGATCAACAATCTCCAACCTCACAGGTTCGTCGGTCAGCGTCGAAATCTCGATCCAATCATCGGGTCCCGCATCGTCGGCCAATTTGAACTTAAACCAATCCTCGTCATTGGCGTGGATTGACAATCCAGACAGCAGTCCAAAGCGAGCAATGTCCTGATCAAGCGTGCCACTGGCAAGCAACTCGTAGGCAGTCGTTCGTTGATCGTTGCCGAGATCGCCTTCGGCCGCATCCGGCTGAAAAAACTCAATCTCGTAAACCGTTGGTGTTCTGTCCGATGTGATCTGAATCCAATATTCTTCATTTGCCGCAAAATTGAGACTTGCCAATTCGATTCGGTCCGCGCCACTGAAACCGGTCAGATAGGTGGGGCACTCTGGTTCGTCCGTCGATTGATACAGGGCCAAACTGATTCGATCGTCGCTGGCCAGGCTGGAAACGATCAAGGCGCTGCCGGGTCGCGGGGGCGAGTCCAACTTGAATCGGTACCAATCCACATCCATCGGATTGTCGATGGTCAACCCAGTGAAAAGCTGATGCCCGACAATCATCGATGGGCTGGGAGTCAAGTCATAAGCGGTTGCCCGCGAATCATTACGGATGTTTACACTTCCCACGCCGCCGTCGGTTAGATCGGCCAAGATCGGTCTGCCCGATAGCACTTCGACGCGGTCATCCCCGTCTCCGGCATCAACCCAAACACTCTTGACAACGGTTGGTCCAACGGTGATCTGGTCATTCCCACCCAATGCATCGATCAGAATGGCGGTAAAGTCGCCTTCCGGTGGCAACAGATTCCGGAGTTGTCCCCGGATGGCGATTTGGGCTTCCGAGAAGTGCAATTCAGTCGTTGTGATCGGATTCGCATTTGTCAGTACGAGAGATTCTTCCAGTGGCGTATCGTCATGTCTTACCAGATAAATGTCACTTCCTTCGGCGATGGCTGTGATGATTTGTCGCCTCCCAGCTGCTTCGAATCCAAGCTGAATCGCAGCGTTGATATCTGCCAACAACTGATCCAGGGTCGTGTTCGTTGGATTGGCGGCAATCACAATGGAGGTTGGGTTTCCTGAATCGATCGACAAGTCAAAACGGACATCCATCGTGGCGTAGTCGCTGGGTTGAACTTCACCCAACAACAGCAGGTCGGTGTCGACGGACTTCAGCTCCGCTGGAATGAGGCCAACCGCATTGCTGAGTTCCATCGCGCGGGGTCTTATCAACGGCGTGATTCCATCGCCTTCCAAGCGAACCAGGCGAATGCGGTCTCCCACCCGGCGGGCCTCGACCAGGACATCCGCCCCTGCTGTGAAGAACGCTTGTTGAAGCGCGGTATTGATGTCGTCAATCAAGTCATCAAGAACTTCATTGTGCGAATTACTGATCACGGATACGTCGATCGGTTCTCCACCATCGACCGTCAGCGTAAATTCGGCCGTCGCCGACAATCGACCTTCTGTGTCGGAGGGTGCAAGACTGACGAGATTCAGGCCGGGCAGTGCGTCGGTTGGATCCCAAACCAGATTGCCGTTTTCGTCGGTCGCTTCAAAATCAAGTTGGACTTGGGCATCGAATGTGAAATTGCCACTGTTGTTCGTCAGTCGCGTAATCAGATGATGCCCTTGCAGAACGCCCGGTTCGGTGACGAAATCAACCGTAATGATGTCGTCTCGATTGGTGCCGCCGTAGTACCAAACGCTGCCCGTGCTTTTCGCGTACTGTTTCCACTCCTCGCCTGCATCAGCGTTGTCGAGGCTCTCGAATCGTTGCCCATAGCGGTTGTAAAGCCGATCGGGGTCGTCGACCGGCGCTCCGTTGCCGTACAGGAAATCTAATCCGGTACCCCCGTAGAGATCATCGGCCTTCGGTCCTCCGAGAATGCGGTTCTGTCCCGTATCTTCGGGGCGGTACGTCAAATCCAGTTCGCGGTCACCAGCTGTTCCGATGGCGAACTCAAGCTGATAGGGCTGTGACTGAAACGCCTGAACGGATTCCGCCGGCCGAAAAATACGTAGTTCATATTCCCCCACTGCATACGATTCTAAATCGAGGGTCACTGGTGCGCCGTCAGTCGACGTTAACCCATTGAGCAGATTTGTTCCCTGATAAATTTCAAACCGCAAAGAACCAGTGGAGTCGGCCGGTGTCAGTGAAATCGAATCATTTGCCGTTCCAGTTGCAGGAAGATTGAATCGCAAGCGGTCGACATGGTTTGGCTGATCAATGGAAAGTCCATTTACCTTCGACACATCCCGAATGTCTTCCTCGGCCGAGAGCCAACTTTCGAGTTGCAAGTCCTTTTGCGTATCTTCGTGAAGGTTTCCGGCAGGATCGACGAAGACACCAAACGTTTCCCCCGTCGCGGGATTCATTGACCACGCGAACAGCTGATTGCTTCCTTGGCCACCGATCAAATCGTCGTGCCCCTGTCCGGCGAAAAGCTGGTCGTTGTCAATGGAAAACCCTTGGCCGGCCAACAGCTGATCATTGCCTGCCAAACCAAACAGAACATCGCTGCCACTGCCACCGTCCAACCGATCGCGACCTGCGGAACCTTGCAGAGTATCATTACCCGGCCCGCCATCGATGACGCCGACCCAGTCATTGCTGCGCTCGATCAGTGATGACAAATCGATGGCGTCATCGCCGGTCGCGAATTCAATCCAGTCGTCACCGAGAAGGCCCGAGATTCGGAATTGCTCAACAAGAGGAGTGCCTTGGGAATCTCGCCACGACGCCGTCAGTCCCGGGATGGTTATGTTGTGACTGGAATTGAGCGGATCAATGGATACGTAGTCAACCAGCAGTGCCCCTGGGCCCGCAGAGTTGTCCTCTTTCAGTCGAATCGTGTCGTTGTATTGGGTTCCTTCGATCAACAAAATGTCGGTCGCGTTGTCATCCGGCGTATCATTGGCGACCGCATTTCCAAAGTGACCATCAAAGCGATCACCAGGCTCGGTATAAGCCGGACTGACATCCATCACCATCATGTCGATGCCCGAACCGCCATACAGTTGGTCGGAACCGTTTTGTCCCTCCAGCCAATCCGAGTCTCTTCCGCCCCAAATGGTGTCGCTACCACCTCCACCGTAGAGCTTGTCTTCGCCGCTTCCTCCCAGCAACAAGTCGTCGGCACCAACGATGGCCGCCTGGTGATTCGTGGCGTAGGCAGGTCCGCGAAGATAGTCGCCAAAAATTGAATCGCTTCCCGAATCTCCGATCAAGACTTCCCGACGCAGGTTCCCATAGATCCAGTCACCTCCCGGACCACCGTGAAGTTCGTCGCCTCGCAGTTGCGCCTCGGCAAATGCGTCTAATGTCGGCGCGAAGGCCCACAAATAGTCAATGCCATCGCCGCCCCACAGCCGTTGCCCGGCAAGCTGATGATCTCCCGCAACGACGACACCCGCATCGCCGAAAAGACTGTCCGCACCAGATTCACCATAAAGTTGATCAATCCCGCTACCGCCCAGCAGCATGTCATTATTCGACCCTCCGCGAATGAAGTCATTTCCCTGACCACCGCGAATCAGGTCGTTCCCGGAACCGCCGTCAAGGTAGTCCCCCGCCAGAAACGTACCATTAAAGTACTCGACTTCATCACCACCATCGAGGATGTCGGCGTCGCCGCCACCGAATAGCCAATCCTGGTCACGCCCGCCAAAGAGCTCATCGTTGCCGTCACCATATTCACCTTCGACAGAAAGTCCCAGTAAGACAATTGGCATAGTGTTGAGGGGCACATATCCGGTGGGATAAGCGATTTCGGCGGAAATGAAACCCATGGGTTCGGCGAAGAAGGTGGGATCGTCGCGCCGAAATTCATTGATAGCAATGACGTTTGTACCGCCCCATAAGACATCTCGACCATTGCCTCCGTCGATTCGATCATTCCCCGTTCCGCCAACCACAAAGTCATCATCGTCTCCGGCATCAATCGAATCATTGCCGGTCGAGCCCCAGACAACATCGAAGCCGGATTCGGTAATGATTCTGTCGTCGCCGGCTTCGCCGTAAACAATGTCATCATCAAGGCCGCTGTTGATAAAGTCATTGCCCGCTCCGGCGTAAATCAGGTCATTGCCGGCGAACGTCCATACTTCGTCGCTCCCCACTCCCGCATAAACAACGTCGTCACCGTCGTCGACATAGACAATATCGTTGTGGTCTTCGGAATTTCCCGGCATGGACGATGTGTCTGCGGGTCCCTGATCGGCATAAATCAAATGAGTATCTTGGGCACTGCCGCCTCGCTTTTTGGTGACTCCGGCGTAAATGGTGTCGGCCCCCCAGCCTCCAATGACGGTATCACTGCCTCCCAGAGCATAAACAATGTCATCACCGCGCCCGCTATCGATCACGTCGTTGCCGTGATCGGTGTAAATCAAGTCCGAGTGGTCACGTTGGTTGCCGGGAGCGTTTTTGGAATCAATCAGGTCACCATAAACTGTGTTGATGTCGGTCGCTGATCCACCGCCATTTTCGTTGACACTGGCAAAGATGGTGTCGGCTCCCCAGCCACCAACGATTGAATCACTACCTGCAAACGTCTTGATGTAGTCGTCACCTGCGCCCGCATCGACGATGTCGTTTCCGGCGTCGGTATAGATCGTGTCGCCGTGGTCTGTTAACGGCAACGGTGCCGGATTGTTGTCATCGCGATCTCCGTAAACGATATTTCGATCGTTCGAATCACCATTTCCATCGATCGAAGCACCGGCGACGATGGTGTCTCGTCCCCAACCACCGGCGACGAAGTCGGATCCCGATCCCGATTGAATATCATCATCTCCCGCACCTCCGCGAATCTCGTCGTTGCCCCCGAAAGTGCGGACAACATCATCACCGGCACCAGCGACCACGACGTTACGTCCGGCGTCGCCATAAATCTGATCGCGATGGCTTCCACTGATCGTGGGAATCGCGTCACCATTAGCCAAATCGCCATAGATGGTGTTCACGTCGTCGGCGCTGCCGTCACCCGCGAACGACGCCCCCGCGACCAG
>JAGQPO010000749.1 GCA_020426665.1 Planctomycetales bacterium | reverse complement strand
CTTTGACGGGCTGGTGTGTGCAGGGACCTCGATTGACATTAGCCGTCTCGCGCCAGCGTACGGGCAGGGATCGGGGTATCGCACGTGCGGCCCGAACGACCGCGCGAGCTCGGCTGATATCTTTTGAACCGTCAGACGGTTTGCGAACCGGCGGTCGTTACTTGGCGGCCAACCGTTCGCCGCATTGGTAACAATAAACCGCGCCATCCCGGTGCCCGGTCGTCGTGCAACGGGGACAGCTGGATTGAGAATCGGCGTCGTCGGATTCTTCGTTCGACTTTGACGTCAATTCGGCAGTGACAAACCCGCTGGGGACAATAATCAGACTGTAGCCGAGCAGAATCAGTATTGCCGAAATGAATTTACCGATCATCGTTTTGGGCACGATGTCACCGTAACCTACCGTGGTCATTGTCACGACGGCCCAATACATCGACTGGGGAATCGAATCGAATTGACTATTCTTCGTGTTGTTCTCGTCGAGTGACTCTCCCGCGATCATTCGGTCCACCACGTTTTCGACGAAATACATCAGTGTCCCGCTGATTGTCACGGCAACCAAAACGACGATCAGGAACACAATGATTTTGTGTCGCGCACTCCAAATCGCGTGCGATAATTCGTCGGCGTCATTCATCATGCGCCAGAGTTTCAACACACGGAAAGCTCGCAGCAGTCGAATGCTGCGCAGGATTACGAAAGTGTTTGCCGGATCATCTGGCAAAAGCACTCCGATGTACAGCAAAAATAGTCCGATGTAGTTCGGCAGCACACTCAGCAGATCAATGATGCCCCAGAAACTGTAGGCATAGCGGAGCGGGTGACGAGCGCAAGACAACCGCGCGATGTACTCGACCGTAAACAGGGCGGTCAGGATCCACTCGAAGCCGGTGAAAAACGAAAGCCGCTTTTCGGCGATCGATGGAATCGTCTCAATCGAGACGACGGCGATGCTGCAAAGGATCGCGATCAGAAGTGCAACGTCAAACACCCAACCGGCGGTCGTGTCAGATTCAAAGATGACGTCGTGCATGGCCACACGCCATGCGGGGCCATCCGGCCGTTGGTCTGCTTTTGATTTTCGACTGCCGGCGTCTTTCTTGGCTTTCATCACATGTTGTTCAAGATGGACTCGCTTATGAACTGTCCCAAAAGCGTTTCCTGGATTGACGGGACTTGAATGTAAACTGGTCCACCGCTGACGCGTCTTGAAGTTGCGTTTTTTTAGCCCGGAGGGCGGCACAAAATCGCGGCGCTGTGTCGCCCTCCGGGCTGTCGCTCCAAGTGCCTTGTTTTCCGGGGCCTTACGACCCCGGCAGTTGATTGTGTCGCCCTCCGGGCTACCAAAAAGCGCAACTTCAAAACTGACGCATTCGGGTTGTGAAAATCATTGCCCCAGCGATTTGATGCGACGCGGGGCGGACACGGGCGAACCTGCCGATCGCACGGCGCCGTCGGATTGGGATGACATTTCTGCACTTGCACGCATAACGCCCGAGGTTGCGGGCGTCATTTCCTGTGCCACGACGGTTTGCCGGGATGCATCTTGGCCGGCTAGTCCCTGCATGGAAGGTTGCACGTCAATGAACGGAGTTGTTCCGCCGATGTTTGCCGAGCGTTGATTGGCGACGATCGCATTAACACGTTCTTGCAGTGACGGACTGGGCAACGTGTTTTGTCCGTCCGTCGTGGTGCCATAGCGGCGAATGGTTGTCGTAACCAATCCGCTCGGCTGGGTCGCATGCCCAGTGATCGCGTCCTGGTGCCCACGGTATTGTGACGACAGGTAGGTCGGCGTCTCGTCTTCGACTTTGTTTTTTTTGCGACCCGGTAAAATGATTTTCGTCGGGCTGCCCTGTACGATTTTGCCTTCGGTTGTCCGAAAAGTTGGCACCAATGAAATGTGCTTTTCGTCGCCGCCGACTGCATCCCAAGGAATCCAGATGCTGTAACTGGCGCCGAAATCACTTTGGCTGTAATGCTGGGTGAACTGTTCTGGAGTGAACTTGAACGGTTTGATGGTCGACTCTTCGCCGTTGGCATTCGTTTCGAACCCGTGCACGGTCAAAGTTCCTTCGACGGGCACCGCCTTTGTCTTTTCGTCAAAGAAGAAAAGGCGTCCGCCAAATCCGCGTGTCGGAGTCTTACCGCTTTGCACCAAAACATCGGGCGTCCAAGTTGACGCAAGCTTGACCGGGTTTGGGTAGGGCGTTGGCGGTTTGTCAGATGATTTTGACCATGGTGCTTTTGTCATCCAATCCGGAACGCTAAAGAACTTTGCGACCTGGGTATCGGTCTGCGTCGCCGGGCTCATGCATCCGCCGGCGGTCACTGACCCTGCGGCGAGAACGGCAACGATCAAGGCGCGCGAGCTGCGTTTGTTGTTGGACATTGTGATTCAGACCGTTGATTAAAGTAAATTCGTTGGCTTGTTTTTGCAGGGGTGACGCGATTCGGCGCCGGTGAAAACAGGTGATCGATGCCGATGCGCATCGACATCGATCACCTTCTTTTGTCGGCTGCCGCTGCGTGGTGCATCGGCGAGCCGATGGTATTGGTTCCCCGGTTTGACGGGGATCGAATCATCAACCTTACTGACCGGCTCTGTTGAACCAGCCCGCGGGAAGTGTTTGATCCGCTTCGCTTCCGATCATTCCCCCAGGCATACGGAATGACGATTGGTTTACACCCGGCTGTGGGGCCGGCAGAGAATTCTGTGGCAGCAATTCCGACGCGGTCGGCGGAGCCAAGTTCTCGCCGCCGAAACCCTGGTCCAGGATGGTCCGCTGTGGCGGCATCACGGGTGTCGGTGCCGGGTAAATCGATTCAGTGGTCGGCACGCCGATAACGGGCGCACTCTGGTCGGTAACGACTCCTGCGGGCAAGTCTCCGACAACGACTTCACCGTCGATTGTCGGTTGCATATCGGGATAGATCGTCGGTCCGATCGCAGGCCCCCACAATCCGTATCCGCCGCTGAGTCCCACGTCACCGTGAGCTTCGACGACATCGGCCAGACACCAGCTCATTTTGCTGGACTCGGTATGCTTGATGTAATCCAAGTCCTGTTCGCCGGTGACCAGCATTGGGGTCATCACGACAAGAAGTTCATTTCGTCTTTCCGATTCAAAGTCATAGCGGAACAGGGCGCCCAGGATCGGAATATTCGACAGATAGGGTAATCGGCGACTGGTGCTTGCACGACTTTTTTGAATCAAACCACCCATGATCACGGTTTGACCACTCATCACCGACAACGTTGCCTGGGCAGTCGTGTCAACGATGTCTTGGATCAAAACCGTACCACCGGCACCGTCGGGAACGACCGAACCGTTTCCTTCGTCGCGGTCGGACCGTGTGATATCGACGTCCATCGTAATCGTCCCGTCGCTGCCCACACGGGGGCGGATGTTCAGAATCAATCCGACGGTGATGTCTTCGATATTCTGCGTCACGTTGTTGTTGGTCACCGTGCTTCCGCGGAAACGAGCAATCTGGCGCCCGACGTTGATCAACGCTTCACTGTTGTCGGCGGTCATCAACTGTGGTCGGCTGATGATTTGTGCCCGACCGGCGTCTTGCAGCGTGCGGAACAGCAAGCTAACCGATTCGCTGGCAGCGTTCAGTACAAATCCGCCGTATCCGATCGATGGATTGCTCTGTCCCAACCCAAACGTTGAAATCGTTGTCGCGGCCA
>JAGQPO010000748.1 GCA_020426665.1 Planctomycetales bacterium | reverse complement strand
AAACCCTTGGTGAGCAAACGCCGGGCGTAGAATTCCTAGAAACCAAAGCGTTCAGTGGCGATCATGGTCTGGCGATCATCGAACGCGCTCCCTTTGGCGTCATCGGCGCGATCACTCCGGTCACACACAGTTTGCCGACCATCACGGGAAACGCTGTCAGCATGATCGCGGGCGGCAACACCGTTGTTGTCAACCCTCACCCGTCGGGCAAGAAAGTAGCCGCCGAGGGCGTGCGTCGTTTCAACGAAGCGATTGCCGCCGAAGTCGGTATCGATAATCTGATCTGTGTGATCGCGGAACCGACATTGGAATCGGCCGAAGCTTTGTTCAAGCACCGTAGCGTCGCGTTGATCTGTGTGACCGGCGGTCCTGCGGTTGCCCGCGCTGCACTCAACAGCGGCAAACGTGCAATCGTCGCCGGCCCCGGCAACCCGCCGGTCGTGGTGGACGAAACCGCCGATCTGGACCTGGCCGCCCGATCGATCATCACGGGAGCGGCGTATGACAACAATCTGCTGTGCATCGCTGAGAAAGAAGTCTTTGTCGTCGAGTCCGTTTTCGACGCAATGATGGACGCGATGCGGCGTGCCGGCGCCGTCCAGTTGAACGCCTCGCAAATCGATCAATTGACCTCCAAAGCGATCGTCAAGGTTGGCGACGACCAGCATGACGCGGCATGTAAAGATTTCATCGGAAAAAACGCGTCCGTGCTGGCCGCCGCCGCCGGGGTCACGGTTTCACCAGAAACCGAATTGGTGTTCGGCGAAACCGACGAACACCATCCGTTCGTCAGCGTCGAACAAATGATGCCCTTCGTGCCGTTTGTTCGCGCTCGTGACGTCGATCATGCCATTGCGATGGCGAAAAAATACGAACACGGATTCCGACACACCGCGATCATCCACTCGCGCAACGTTCGCAACATGACCAAGATGGGACGGGAACTGGACACGACACTGTATGTCAAAAACGGACCTTGCATGGCGTCGCTTGGACTGGGCGGCGAAGGTTACCTGTCGTTTTCGATCGCCGGCCCGACGGGTGAAGGCGTGACGACACCGACGACGTTCACTCGCGAACGGCGTTGCAGCATGATCGATGAATTGCGGGTGGTTTGAAGTTCCAAGTTCCAAGTTCCAAGTTCCAAGATGCAAACTGCCATCGTGCTCGGATCGACTCATGCTACCGTCAAGCACGAAAGCTTTGCCGGACAGCGTCTGGTTGTCTTGCAACCGATCGGTTGCGACGACGAAGTCGACGGGCCGCCGCTGATCGCACTTGACGGGCTCGGTTCGCGACGCGGCGACCGCGTGATGATCACGAGTGACGGTTCGTATGCCCGCGAAGTATGTGGGCACGACCGGACGCCGGCGCGATGGACGGTGATCGGGATCATTGACGAATAAACACAAACCGTTTCGAACGAATCACTGAAAAGACGAATCAAACGTGACTAGCCTTTCGCACGACCGCACCAATGACCCAGCGATCATCGCCGGGATTGCGCGCGAAGTGATTCGGCGGTTGCGTCAGGATGCCCCCCCGGCGTCTGCTTGCGGCGGTGAAAAATTGGTCACGATTGAAACACTTGACCGATACGCCGGTTCGTCGGAGATCTTTGTAACGCGGCGCGCCGTGGTGACACCGGCGGCCCGCGAAGAGGCGGTGCGCCGTGGGATTCAGATCCGATTCATTGACGGCATCGAAACGAAAAATGCAATCGCCACGACTCCGGCCGAAACCCCGTCGCAAACCAACCCGCTTTGTTCACAACTCGCTCGCCGCGGCATCACGTTGCCGGTGGGGATTGACGTTGTTTGGGTCGACCAACCGGCAGCCGAAGTGTATCGCCGATGCAGCCAAAACCAGCGCGCAGTGATGATCACTTCGCTTGCCGATGTCGATCGATTTGCAGCGGAACTTGCCCCACAGGCCTGGGTGCTGGATCGACACAAATTAAACCTTGTTGCGGCGGTCAATGTGGCGGCTCGAATCGCAAGATCGGCTGTCAAGGCGAATACAAACCAACACCACTTTGTAGCGGCAGGTGAACGATGAAACTTGCACGGACCATCGGATCGATGACGCTTTCGAAATCACATCCTACGATGCAGCAAGCCAAGCTTCGAATCGTTGAAGTCGTCGACTCAATCGAGCGCATCGATACACAACCACTCGGCGGCGACACGATCGTCTGCTGGGATCTGTGCAGTACGGGAATCGGCGACCTGGTCGCCTTGGCCGAGGGTCCCGAAGCGGCACAGCCATTTATGCCGGATGTCAAACCGCTGGACGCTACGATCGTCGCCCTGTTGGACGAAGTTGATTTGGGATGAACCATCGGCAACGCCTGACACGAACAACACACATTTCAATCATTGTTTAAAACGACTGAGAAACTCATGCAAAATACACATAAGATCAAACAGGACATGTGCGACATCGGACGTCGTATTTACAACCGTCAATTTGCCGCCGCCAACGATGGCAACATCACGGTCCGGATCAGCGACAACGAAGTCTTGTGCACGCCGACGTTGCACTGCAAGGGCTTTCTGACGCCGGACGACATTTCAACGATTGATATGACCGGCAAGCAGATCGCAGGACGAAAGAAACGTTCCAGCGAGGCACTATTGCACTTGGAAATTTACAAGCAGCGTGAAGACATCCGCAGCGTCGTGCATTGTCACCCGCCACACGCCACCGCATTCGCAATCGCTCGGGAACCCATCCCACAGTGCATCCTGCCGGAGGTCGAAGTGTTTTTGGGTGATGTGCCGATCACCAAGTATGAAACCCCGGGCGGTCAAGCGTTCGCAGACACGATCATTCCGTTCGTCGATAAAACCAATGTCATGATTTTGGCGAACCACGGCACGGTCAGCTACGGAGAAACCGTCGAGCAAGCGTATTGGTGGACTGAAATTCTGGATTCCTATTGCCGCATGCTGATGTTGGCCAAGCAACTGGGGAACGTTGCTTACTTGGATCAGCAGAAGTCTCAGGAGTTGTTGGATTTGAAAGATCAATGGGGTTACAAAGATCCTCGCAACACCAAGGCGTACGAAGATTGCGACATTTGCGCGAACGATATCTTCCGCGATTCGTGGAAATCATCCGGGGTGGAGCGCCGTGCCTTTGACGCGCCGCCCGCGATGCCGGCCAAAAAGCCGAGCGCCGGTGAAGCCGCCGGCGGGATCGACGAAGAGCAATTGGTCAAATTGATCACCGACGAAGTCATGCGGCAAATGAAGGCGTAACCGTTCCCCGACTTCCTATAAGAAACGAATTTCACTCTCGACAATCACCTATCATGAAAGTTTCAATTATCGGCGGCGGCGGACTGGTCGGATCCTGTGCGGCGTACGCGCTTCAATGTGGCGGCCTGGCGCGCGAGATCGCGTTGTTGGACGTCAATCAAGAACTTGCCGTCGGCCAGGCGCTGGACCTCCAGCACGGCGGTCCGAGTATTGCGGACCAGAAGATCGTCGGCGGTGGATACGAACACATTCCCAGCAGCGACGTGATTTGCATCACGGCCGGATTGCGTCGAAAGCCCGATGAATCGCGATTAGACCTGATCAACCGCAACACCGACTTGTTTGTTCAGATTCTGAAGGACATCAAAGCGGCCGGCCCCAAGTCCACCGCAATCGTCTTGGTCGTCAGCAACCCTGTCGACATCTTGACCTACGTTGCCGCCCAGGCACTCGGGTTGCCGACCGACCAGGTCATCGGATTGGGGACACAACTGGACACGATTCGTTTTTGTTCATTGATCGCCGACCAATTGGGGGCGCCGCCGACCCAGACACGCGCCCTGATCCTGGGCGAGCACGGCGAGTCGATGGTGCCGATCTGGAGCAGTGCGACGATCGCGGGATTGTCATTGGACAAGTACCCCGGTTGGTCGCCGACGCTGCAATCGGAACTGTTTACACGAACCCGTGGCAGCGGTGCCGAAGTGATTAAACGCAAGGGCGGCGCCGGATTTGCCGTCGGAATTGCGATTCGCGACGTGATCGATGCCGTTATCTTGGACCGCCGGTGTGTGTTGCCGGTCAGCAGCGTGCAAAACGGTTGTTTCGGGATCCGCGACGTCGCCTTGTCCGTTCCCACCGTCGTCGGGCGAACGGGCGTTATGAAACGCATGGAAATCGACCTGTGGCCGAAAGAGGTGCAAGGCATGCGGGCCAGCGGCGCGGCATTGCGAAAGACCTTGGAAGTCGTGCTGAAACGGGTTGCCGTCTAATTGCATCGCGGCCAATCTGAATTTGGTCTGTCGGGGGCCAACTTCCCGAAAGAGAGCCTCTCCACTAATCTATCGAATGTTCTGGTTCGATCGTTCTATTGGAAGAGGCCTTTCGATGGCTTTGTATGATGTATTTGGGGTCGGAAACGCACTTGTTGATATCCAAGCACAGGTCGATGACGATGTGCTTGATAAGCTTTCGATCGACAAAGGCATCATGACGCTGGTCGATGATGAGCAACAATCCAATGTGCTCGGCCATCTGGACGGAAGGCCATTGAATCGGTGTGCGGGCGGATCGGCGGCCAACACGATTGTCGCGATCGCCGAACTCGGCGGCTCGGCCGGGTACATCGGAAAGGTCGGCAATGACGCGATCGGCGAATTCTTCCTCAAAGACATGAGAGCATTGGGGGTATCAATTCAGGTCACGCCCTCTGATCTGCCGACCGGAACCTGTGCGGTGCTGATCACCGACGACGCACAGCGAACCATGCTGACAAACCTGGCCGCTTCAACGACGCTCGGCCCGGACGACATCGACGAGGAAAAAATCGCCCAATCCAAGTACGTCTATGTCGAAGGCTACTTGCTGACCGGTGATTCAACCAAGGCCGCCGCCTACAAGGCATTTGAGCTGGCAAAGAAACACAACGTCAAGGTCGCGTTCACCGCATCAGACCCGTTCTTAGTCAACATGATCCGCGACGAAATCTGGGATCTAATCACCGGGCCGGTCGACCTGTTTTTCTGTAACGAAGAAGAAGCCAAGTCGCTGACCGGCGAATCCGATGCACTCAAGTGCGCGGTCAAGATTCATGAGCATTGCGAAAACGTCGCGCTCACGCTGGGCGGCAAAGGATCGATCGTCATGCACGGCGGCGAAGAGTTTCCGATCGAAGGCGTCAGTGTTCAGGCGATTGACACGACCGGGGCGGGTGACATGTATGCCGGCGCAATGCTGTACGGAATCACCAACGGAATGGATTGGCGAACCGCCGGCCACCTGGCATCCCACGCCGCAGGCCGAGTGGTTGCTCAATTGGGCGCCCGATTGGACCGCAAATTCACACGAGACGAAATCGAAAAACTAAGCCGATTGACGGACGATTGATCCCGTCGGCAAAAAAGGTGTCAGGTGCCTTTTGCAACACATCCCAACGACCCTTTCTCCTTCGGCGGCTTCGCATGAAAAGGTACCCGACACCTTCTTTATCGATCCGACCTGAATACTCGTAAAACAATATGGCGAAAGCACCCCAGACCGCAATTTCCCCCACCCGAGCGGATGATTACCCCGAGTGGTACCAGCAAGTCATCAAGGCATCCGATCTGGCAGAGAATTCTCCGGTCCGCGGATGCATGGTGATCAAACCGTGGGGGTATCAGTTGTGGGAGAACATGCAGCGTGCGCTTGACGACATGTTCAAAGCAACGGGGCACCAGAACGCCTATTTTCCGCTGCTGATTCCGATGAGTTTCCTGGAGAAGGAAGCCGAGCACGTCGAAGGATTTGCAAAGGAATGCGCCGTCGTGACCCATCACCGGTTGGAACCCAATCCGGAAGGCGGCTTGCGCCCGGCAGGTGAATTAGAAGAGCCTTACATCATCCGCCCAACCAGCGAAACCATTATCGGTGCCTCGTACGCAAAGTGGGTTCAAAGTTATCGAGACTTGCCGATTCTGATCAATCAGTGGGCCAACGTCTTTCGCTGGGAATTGAGAACCAGAATGTTTCTAAGAACCGCCGAGTTCTTGTGGCAGGAAGGGCACACGGTTCATGCGACCGCCGCCGAAGCGATTGAAGAAACCGAGCGGATGGTCAACGTCTACGCCGACTTTGCCAGAAATTGGATGGCGATGCCCGTGACCATCGGCGCCAAAACCCCTGGCGAACGTTTCCCGGGCGCGGTGGAGACACTGTCCATCGAAGCAATGATGCAAGACCGCAAGGCATTACAGGCCGGAACAAGCCACTTTCTTGGACAGAATTTTTCAAAGGCACAAGAGATCGTCTTCCAGTCGGAAACAGGTTCACGCGAATACGCTTGGACGACTTCTTGGGGTGTTTCGACGCGTTTGATCGGTGCGTTGATCATGACACACAGTGACGATGATGGGCTGGTGTTGCCGCCCAAATTGGCGCCGACACACGTCGTGATTTTGCCAATCTATAAAGATGACTCGCGTGCCGCCGTGATGGAATACATTCATGCCCTGCGTGACGAATTGCGCGCACAAAGCTTTAACGGAGCGCCGATTCGTGTGGAGATCGACGATCGTGATGTGCGAGGCGGCGAGAAGAAGTGGCATCACGTCAAACGTGGCGTTCCGGTTCGGCTGGAAGTCGGCCCCAAAGACATCGAGAAGAATTCGGTCTTCATGGGTCGGCGTGATCAACCGAAAAGCGTTGGAATGAATCGCGCCGAACTTGTCTCGACGATCGGCGATCTGTTAGGCGATATCCAACAAACGCTTTACGATCGAGCGGACCAGTTGCGGATCGACAACACGGTAACGATCACCAACGAAGCCGATTTCCGAGCTTACTTTACGCCCAAGAATGTTGACTCGCCGGAGATTCATGGTGGATTTGCAGTATGCCATTTCGCCGACGAGGAATGCATCGACGAGTTGTTGAAAGAATTGAAAGTAACGATTCGCTGCGTGCCGACGGAAAACAACGACGCTCCGGGGACTTGTTTCGCGACCGGCAAACCCGCCGAGAAGCAAGCAATCTTTGCCAAGGCGTATTAGACGTTGATCGCTCCGCGATCAGTGCGTTATGACCGCCGAGCAATCATCGACGATCGTTAGCCGGCAAGCAATTCCGTCGGATTGATCCGGGTCCAACGATCGATTCGTTCGGCGTCGATGCCAAGTCGACCGGCGAGCATCTGGACCATTTGTGGCATCGTCGTGGCGCATCCGGCAAATTGCTGGTGTCCTTCGGCCCAGGCGGCCAGATGCTGGTCGACTTCGACCATCTGGCCTGCCAAACGATGGAAACCGGGGCCGAGGCCCGCGGCGCTGATCGCGTCGGTGACGATCACAATGTTGTCATTGGGAACCCTTTGCAAGTAGTTCCCGAGCGCAAACCATGGGATGTGGTGTCCATCGGCGATGAATGAAATTTTGATCTGGTCAGACAACGACAAGACGCGTTGAATAATGTTGTCATGACGGTGCATCTGGACGGGACAACCGTTGCCGAGATGCGTGAACAGTTTCAGGCCGACATCGATGGACGCGCGCAATTGCGCGATAGACGCGTCGCTGTGTCCGGCTGCGACGACGATCGAGTGGTCCGTCAAATAACGAGTCACTTCGATTGCGCCGTGGACTTCGGGCGCCAGGGTGACCAAACGCACCAGCCCGCGCCCGGCGTCGATCAACTGCATCGCCGCATCGATGCTGGCGTCACAGACACAATCGGCTGGATGCGCGCCGACGAATCCCGGCAAGGGGCTGATAAATGGGCCTTCCACATGGATGCCGCCAACGATTTCGGCGACTTCCGCGTGAGATTGAACCGCCTCGGCCACGCGGGTGATCCGACGAATCATCACCGGGAAGTCATCGGTAATAATCGTTGGCAAGAATGAAGCCACCCCGTCGTCGCGCATCCGACGACACAGCGAGATAATCGAATGATCGTTCAGTGCGTCGTCGTTGAAATCGACTCCAGCATAGCCGTTGACCTGTAAGTCGACGTAACCGCTCACGAGAATTGCTCCAGTGACTCTTTGACGTCGGACGGGATCTTTCCCGCAGCGGCCTCGTCGATCACCAATGTGGTTCCGGCATGCTGCTGCAAAATACTTGCCGGGACGTTGGGCGTTACTGGGCCGCACAGCGTGTCGCGGACGGCTGCCGATTTTCGCTCGTCGGGAACACTGCAGTAGATCACGTTGGACTTTAAAATCTGCTTGACCGACATGCTGATCGCGTGCGTAGGGACTTCGTCGAGTGATCCGAACCAGCCTTCGCCGACTTGCTGCATGCGACATTCATGATCCAATTCGACGATCAAATAGGGATCTTCGGCGTCGAAGTCGGCAGGCGGATCATTGAATGCTAAATGTCCGTTCTCGCCGATTCCCACGAGCGCGACATCCACGGAAATTGCCGAGATTTTCTCTGCGGCCCTGCGCACCGTTTCCTGCGGATCTTCGTCTCCGGCCAAGTAGTGAAACGACGCGAGAGGGACTTGATCGACAAAGCGTTCTTGCAGGTACCGACAAAACGACGCCCCGTGGTCGCGACCGATGCCGATATATTCGTCCAAATGGAAACCGTGGACCCGGCTCCAATCGATACCGGGTTGTTTCACCAAATTTCCCAGTACTTCGAATTGTGACGCGCCGGTGGCGACGATCAGGTAGGCGACGCCGCGGTCTCGAATTGCGGCTTTCAAGTCCTCTGCGGCGTGCCGGGCGGAGTAACGCCCCATTTCAGAGGCTGACGGAGTAACAATAGTCTTCACGTTGATTCCGATGTGTTTCGAATAGAGGTTGAACCGGGGTAGCGATCGGACGCTTTCGAATCGTAGGATCGCATCGATGCTGCGCGGTTTGATGCGGCGTTTCGTGCCTCCAGCGGCGTTGCCTATCCTACCACTTTTCTGTTCCTCTCCACATGCCCAGCCCTTTTTCAGCCTTGCGAGCCGCGGGTCTTCGACTTGAACGGTCCGTGAAACAGCACCGTTGGTTGTGGCGTTACACCCACTGCCGGCGCGTTCTGCGAGACTGGGTTGCTGATGCCGAGGGCCGACAATTTGCGGGGTCGCGCCGCTGCTTGTTGGATTTACGCCGAATCGCGATCGATGGAGAACAGGGCCGCCGGTTCCACGCCCTGGTCACACTGCTGGAACGCGGCGGGTACGAACTGGCGATGGTTCCCCGTTTACAATTTTTGCAAACAGGACATCGAACATTCAAGGCGAGCGCACTGGCGAAGGTCAAACCCTACTTTCCCGTGGGATCCGCCGCTGGTTTCCCAGCGGAATCAGACGCGGACGTTGTCCCATTCGATTTATGTTTGTCCGACTCTGCGAGCGCCAGTCCGCTGGCCCGACGCACCATTCCCGTGCTGACCGGGATTGGCAATGCGCTGGCAGCCGGAGATCTTGCGATGCCGTACAGTTTCTTTCCGACGGTATGGGACCAACGTGAGGACGATCGTTTCGACCGGTACCGCCGCGGCCCGCGGAATTGGCGACTGTTTTTCGGCGGGCACTGTTCCTTGGAATCGTACAGCCGGATCAAAAAGTACAGGCGACTTTGCCCGGTCGATCGCTACCACGTCGTCCGCGAAGTCCGCCGCTATTTTTCTCAATCGACGTTGACGATCGCGTCAGATTTACAACTGGAATCGGCCCAGCGACAGCGTCACGAATCGTTCGTGATGATCGACAACGCCGACTATCGGACCGACCCGAGTCGATGGCTTGGTCTGCTCGCACAGTCCGATTTTTTCCTTGCCGCTCCCGGTTGCGATTACCCGTTATCACACAACGCGATTGAAGCGATCGCGGTGGGGACCATTCCGGTCTTGGAATACGATTCGTTGTTTACACCTCCACTGCGCGACGGAGAAAATTGTATCGCTTATCGCGGGCTGGACGGATTAAGACATGCTGCGGCTCGGATCGAAACCATGGACCAAGCCGACATCAGACGCCTGCGCACCGGCGTGATCGATTATTACAAGACGCACCTCAGCCCCGAATCATTTTGCAAGAATCTGGAAAGCGAACACACCAAACGTTTGCATCTATTTTCTTATCTGACACCGGCAATCCATTCCGCCGCCAAACAAGCGGCGTAATCCACAAAAAGGGGAAGGGGGTAATTAAAAA
>JAGQPO010000747.1 GCA_020426665.1 Planctomycetales bacterium | reverse complement strand
GACTTCCAGTCCGTCGACAAGTGTCGATTTCGACGGACTGGAAGTCCGTCGTACAACAGCCCAACAACTCTGCGATAACGTGCCCGTGGACATCGGTCAGCCGTCGTTGGATACCGTTGTGATAGTAGGTCAATCGAGTATGGTCGATGCCCAGCGTGTGTAACGCGGTGGCGTGCAGATCGTAGCTGTACGTCGGCGACTGGACGGCCTGATAACCAAGTTCATCCGTCGCGCCGTAACCGATGCCGCCTTTGATTCCGCCACCGGCCAGCCATGCGGTGAAGGCGCCGGCGTTGTGGTCCCGGCCTTTTCCCGAGTCTCCTTGGGCGGCCGGTTGGCGACCAAATTCCGTTGTGCAAATCACTAACGTTTCATCCAGCATCCCGCGTTGTTTTAAGTCGACAATCAGCGCGGCGGCCCCGCGATCAAGCACAGCTCCCCAGTAACCGTGATCGCGCGTCAGGTCTTCGTGGCTGTCCCAGTTCGGGCGGATTTTTTTTGCGGTCGTGTTTTCGGCTCCACAGTAGATCTGGACGAATCGTACACCTTGCTCGACCAGACGCCGTGCCAGCAGGCATTGCCGACCGAAAGGCCCCGTTTCCGGGTGGTCTACGTCGTACAGACGCTCGGTCGACGCGGACTCTTGACGGAGGTCGGTAACGTCGGGTGCACTCAATTGCAATCTGGCGGCCAATTCATAGGCCTTGATCCGGGCGTCCAGTTCGCTGTTATTGGGACGCGTTTCGCGGTGCAGCCGATTGAGCCGGTCAAGGAATTCGAGCCCCTCGCGATCTGCTTCCGGCGTGGCTGCGGCAAAGTCGCTGGGGGGAAATAGATCCGCGATCGGTTGTTTGGGGTTCGCCGTATCGAGTGTCGTCGCCTGATGTACGGCGGGCAAAAATCCGGCTCCCCAATTGATGATCCCGCCTGGCGGTAAACCACGCGGATCCGGCAAAACGACGAACGCGGGCAAGTCCTGCGACTCGCTGCCAAGTCCGTACCTCACCCACGACCCCATGCTGGGAAAACCGGGTAACGTGAATCCGGTGTTCATCATGAAGCACGCCGGCCCGTGCAGCGCCGTCTTGCTGTGCATCGAATAAATGAACGCCATGTCATCGACGCATCCGGCCAGGTTGGGAAACAAGTCGCTGATCCACAGGCCGGACTCGCCGTGTCGTCGAAATTTCCAATGTCCGCCGCGACAGTTGCCGGGCTTTGAAGCAAAGAATTGCAGTTTGCCGTCGGGATCAAACGGCTTTCCATTGCGCTTCTCAAGTTCTGGCTTGTAGTCAAACGTATCGACTTGGCTCATCCCTCCCGGGCAAAAAATCTGGATCACACGTTTTGCTGTGGGGGCATGATGCACCGCCGCATTTCCCTCGCCTGCAAGCATGGCCGCGAGAGCCACTCCACCCAATCCGCCGGAGACCGTCTGTAAAAACTGACGACGCGATTGGAATCGAGGCGACGCAGCAAAATCGCTGGGTAGAGCTGCGCGACTGTTCATTGAAATGCACTCATCGATAGGTGACTGATCTTCAAATCAACTTGAAGCGATCAATTGAAGATCCTTTCCATTGTAATGGGACGGCCTCCAACTTCCTTTTTCCTCTCACAATTATGCCAATCCGAGCCACGCTCGTCATGGCATGGGGTCCTTGCATTGCCTAGATTATGCGGATCGGAGCGGCACCAGTATGCTCGACCAAAAACCACTATGCCCCTAACCTTGGACCCGAGGCGATGGAAAAACCTGGCAATATTGAGAGAGCGTACGAGCTTGCTTGCGAGCAATACGAATCCGTAGGCGTTGATGTTGAACATGCGATTGATCGCATGCGAACTGTCGAAATCTCGGTCCATTGTTGGCAGGGTGACGACGTGTCGGGATTCGAGGGTGACGATGGTGCACTCGGAAACGGTCTTGCTGTGACCGGCAACTACCCCGGTCGTGCACGCACACCGGGCGAACTTCGAAGCGATTTGGAGCTTGCGTATTCCCTGATCCCTGGCAAACATCGATTGAATTTGCACGCCCTCTATGGCGAATTCAACGGTCCGGTTGATCGAGATGCAATCGAGGTCGAACACTTTCAAGGCTGGATCGATTGGGCGCGCCAGCAGGGCATCAGTCTGGATTTTAACCCCAGCTACTTTTCTCACCCAAAAGCGTCGGACGGTTTCACCCTTGCGCATGCCGACCCAGGCATTCGCCGGTTTTGGATCGACCATGGAATTGCCTGTCGCAAAATCGCGGCGGCGATGGGCCAGGCACAGGGCAACCCATGTATCAACAACTTTTGGGTACCCGACGGGTTCAAGGATACGCCGGCAAGCCGCAAGGCGCCGCGAGAGAGACTTGCCGCTTCACTTGATGCGATCTTTGCGGAAGATTTGCCGCGTGATCAAACGCTTGATGCAGTCGAATGCAAGTTGTTCGGAATTGGTAGTGAAAGTTACGTCGTCGGATCACACGAATTCTACATGGGCTATGCGATCTCGCGCAACAAGGTATTGTGTCTGGACGCGGGGCACTTTCATCCGACCGAAGTCATCTCGGACAAGATTTCATCCGTCTTAATGTATGTCCCGGAATTGCTGCTGCATGTCAGCCGGGGAGTCCGTTGGGACAGCGATCATGTGGTGACGTTCGGTGACGAACTTCAGGCGATCATGCAAGAAATTGTCCGTGGCGATTATCTGCAACGCGTGCACATCGGGTTGGACTTTTTCGACGCCAGCATCAACCGCGTTGCGGCATGGGCGATCGGGACTCGCAACGCGTTGAAGGCGATGTTGGCAGCCTTGTTGGAGCCGACGGAAAAGTTGCAGCAGTTGGAAGACTCAGGTGATTTGACGGCTCGATTGGCGATCATGGAAGAGCAAAAGACAATGCCGCTCGGTGCGGTCTGGAATCATTACTGCCAAACCGTCGGTGCGCCGGTTGGGGCGGAGTGGCTCGAGAAAGTCCGTCAGTACGAAAGCAACGTCCTATCGCTTCGAAGCAATTCGTCGGAGTTCGTGTAGGCATCATTTATTATCCTTTCAGTCGAGAGCGTTCATGGTCGAAGAGAATTCGAATTCGGGCGGAGAATTTGAACGGGAACCCGTTCCGGATTCAGCGTTACTTGGTAATGGCAAATTTTGGGGAATGTACGCGGGCGAGCACGCGGCCGGTACCGAATTCATGATCGGGCCATTGTTCTTGGCGGCCGGGGCAAGTTTGTCGGATCTGATTCTCGGATTGCTGCTTGGTAACTTTCTCGCCGTCTTGACGTGGCGTTTCCTGGTGGTGCCGGTTGCGATGGCAAAGCGGTTGACACTTTATTATCAGCTGGAACGCATCGCCGGCGGGACGTTGGTGAAGTTCTACAACATGGTCAATGGGTTGCTCTTTTGCTTCCTGGCCGGCGCAATGATTACGGTATCGGCGTCGGCGGTTGGTGTGCCTTTCAAGATCACATTCGATATTCCCAGTAACACATTTGGATTAAGCAATCCGTCTTTCACGGCATTGGTTGCGATCGTTGGGGTCGTCATTGCCTTGGTTGCGGCCGGCGGTTATGAGCGAGTGTCGCGCGTCGCCAATATCGCGGCGCCATGGATGATCGCAGTCTTCGCGGCGTGCGGAATTGTTTCGCTCGCACAGATGGATGCGACCAGCGTGGCCGCACTATCGGAAGGAAAGTACTGGAGTGATGCGATTGCGTTCGTTCAGGAAAAGAACGGGCCGCAATCGTTCGGCTTTTGGCAGATCGTTGTGTTTGCGTGGTTGTGCAACGGAGCGATGCATTTCGGCATGGCTGACCTGTCCATCTTTCGGTTCGCCAAAAGCAAGTCGTCGGGATGGGCGCCCGCAATCGGCATGTTTCTTGGCCACTACATGGCTTGGATCGCCGCCGCGTTGCTGCTGGCCGCACTGATCAAGATCCAACCGGCACTTGCGGTCGGCGGTGACGGAAAGGTTTCGGCGAACCCCGGATTGCTGGCGTTTGAGTCGCTCGGCTGGACCGGCATTATCTGTGTGATAATCGCAGGTTGGACAACGGCGAATCCGACGATCTATCGCGCGGGACTCGCATTTCAAGGCGTGTTGCCCAAAAGCTCACGTACCGCGATGACGCTGGTTGCCGGTGCGGTCGCGACGATCGCCGGCGCCTTCCCGAATCTGTCGGCACAGCTGCTCGGTTTTGTTGGGACTTATGGAACGGTGCTCGGTCCGATGGGCGCCGTGATCTTTGTCGATTTCTATCTGATGAAAAAGTTTGGACTTCGCGACGAATACGCAACTCACAGCGGAGCACAAGTCAACATTGCCGTGCTGGTCGCTTGGCTGCTTCCCGTCGCGGTCGGACTTTATCTGATCATTGCCCTCGGAGTATTTGCCGCGTACGCCGTGATCCCATGTTGGATTGCCTGTGCTGTCCTGTATTTAGGACTCAGCAAGTTCACGCAAAGCGCCGGCCCTGAACCGGCATCCGTTTGATCCACGAGTAAACGAAGAATCACCATGAACAACATCGCAAAAATCGCTTCGCTGATCACACTCGGTCTCGTGATCGTTCCGTGCCTGTTGTATTTCGCTGGCACGATCGGACTGGACACCGTCAAATGGACTGCGCTGGCCGGCACGATCGGATGGTTCATCGCCACGCCGATGTGGATGAGCCGCGAGCTGCCCGTCGATGCAGATCAAGTCGAAATCTAGAGTCCCGAGCTGCTGCAAGGTCGCTGCAAGGTCGCTGCGGCTCAACAGCGACACTTTGGATGGGATTCCTTGTGAATTACTTTGTTTCCACACGAATAAGCGATTTGACGCTAAGCTGGATGATTCAAACATTGCGGTTGTGCAGAATTCACGTTGCTCTATTTTTATTCCGTCTTCGATGCCCCATGCCAGCTTGTCTGGCGTGAACATCTGTTTTGCATTTAAAAAGTCGATGCCGCTCAAGCCTTGCGCCACGCACGCCGATCTGGATCGATTTAGAAAACAAGTCGGCGTTTGGGCTACCTGCGGATCGCCAGGCGTTGCGAAAATGATTGGCATTCGCTATGCCTAGGATTTGTGCGAATCTTTGACCGATACGTTTCACACGGAGGATTTGTGATGGGAATCATTGCTGAATCGATTATGGCGTACGCTCAGCCGCTACTCGAGGACACAGACGGCTCAATCGAGGAGATGCAAAAGGGGATGGCGCTTGCCCAGGTCTGCTGGAATCTCGCGATAATGCCCGATGAAGAGCGGCCTGCCGCCATTGAATCGCTTCGCGAATCACTCTCTCTGAGTGATGCGGAGATTGAAGAAATGCGTGAGACCCTGTTCTCGCCGATGATCAGCCGCCACAAAGAAATGTTCCCGCTGATGCATCAACCTAAATCACGGAATTCGTCCGATTGGATTTCTCGCCTGTCGTCGATTCCGTCGGCGAATTCGGATGATCGTCAACCGCCCAAGCCGGGCCGATACGATCCTTGCCCTTGCAACAGTGGTAAAAAGTACAAGTTTTGTTGTGAGCGGAAATCACGGCCACGCTAGCGACGGTGTCCCAATGATGCCTTTTGATGTTTTTGGCAGACCGAGAAGGGTTTGGCGAAGGGTGGTTGCGGATATAATCTAGAGCATCGTCCAGATTTAGTTTTTGGG
>JAGQPO010000746.1 GCA_020426665.1 Planctomycetales bacterium | reverse complement strand
ACTAGCGGGTTGTGCATTGCTGGCCGTCGTCATTTTCTCAATGGCGATTGCCGATAAACACAGAACTCTCGGTGGACAGATTTGGGGCGTGATCGGACTGTCGGCGCCGTGCCTCCCGATTCTGTTGGGCGGTGAGATTTCGCCAGCTGTTGCAGTAGTATTATGGGGAACATGGCTGCTTGGTTTCGCATCGACGACGATGGCGGTTCGCGGAGTGATCGCGGCTCAAAAGCGACAGTCTCGGGTGATCCATTGGTCGGCGCTGGTTGCGATTTCAATCACGGTTGCCGCGTTGGCTGCTGCCGGTTTTCGGAAACCAATCGTCACGCTACCGATGCTGGCGATGGCTTGGTATCTGGTTGCCGCACCGCCGCCGGCACAACAACTCAAACGCGTCGGGTGGACGCTGGTTGCCGGAACAGTCGTTTCGGCAATTTGGATGGTCCTAGAACAATAACAAAGGTGGTACACGATGGATCAAGCTTTCAATGCCGGCCAGTTGATTGATCTTCACGATGTCGGCAGCGCCGCCGAACCAAAACCGAAACTGCTGGTCAGCACCGCATCGATGAACGTGCTTCGTTTGGTGCTGCCCGCCGGGAAAGTCATACCGGAACACAAAGCCGCCAAAGAAATTACCGTGCAGTGTTTGATCGGCGAAGTCGATTTCATCACGTTGGGTGAAACGGTAAAGATGACCGCCGGCACGATGCTCTATCTACAGCCCGGCCAGCCTCACAGTTTGGTGTCGATCAGTGACGCGATCGTGTTGGTCACAAAAGCGAACTGAATCACTTGCGTTGATGTCGTGGGCGTCGTGCGGGCAGATTACGCAGACTTAGAAGGCGAATTGTCGCAGTACAGCCGGATGCCAATTGTGCACCTGGACATGCAGTTCTTAGAAGGCTAACTTCACTTCCACATCGAATGCGATGTCCCGCCTAAAAACCACGCCAGATCCGTGAGTTGCTGCTCGATCTGTCGGCCCCATCCTGACAAGGGTGCAAATTGCACGAATCCGATGAGCACGATATCGCCGCCCGAAGCTCCCGCGAATGATACATCCGACGCCGAACTGGATGAGATCCTGAAGGACATCGGCAACCCCGATGGTGAACTGATTACCGGCCCCGATAACAAGAGGACCGGCCAGGAGCGTCCCGGCATCGACTGGGCCGCGGCCGGTTGGATCGCGGTGGTTCACTTGGGCGCGCTGGCTGCCCCATGGACTTTTTCGTGGGCGGGTCTTGGTGTCATGTTGGCGTTGTACTTTTTAACCGGATGCGTTGGCATTTGCTTGGGCTATCACCGATTGCTCAGTCACAAGAGTTTTGAAACCTACCGCCCCATCCGCTGGTTGATTGCATGGATCGGCGGGCTGGCCGGTGAGGGTTCGGCGATTCACTGGTGCGCCAATCATCGGATTCACCACGCCAAGAGCGACCACGATGGCGACCCCCATTCACCGCGCGAGGGCTTTTTATGGAGCCACATGCTGTGGTGCATGCAGCGAATCGGCGTAGAGGATCGCCGGGCGATGCACCGCCGCTGGGTGCCCGATTTATTGAAAGACCCGGTGCTGCGTTTTCTTGACACGACATTCTTGGTTTGGCAAATCGTCGTCGGTATTACGCTGGCCGTAATCGGCTACGCGATCGGTGGCGGGCCGATGGCTGCGTCATTTGTCGTCTGGGGCGTCTTTGTCCGGATGGTGATCGTGTTGCATGCGACGTGGTGCATCAATTCGGTCACGCACGTTTGGGGCTACAAAACGTATGACAACGGCGACGACAGCAAGAATCTGTGGTGGGTCGCGGTGATCACCTTTGGCGAAGGCTGGCACAACAACCATCACGCCTATCAGAAGGCAGCCAACTACGGCCACCGCTGGTGGGAATTTGACACGACGTACCAGATGATAAGATTGATGAAGGCCGTCGGATTGGCCTGGGCGGTTGCTCCGATTCCTGACAAGGCGCTCGAAATCCTTGCCAAAAAACGTCTCGCCTAGCTGGAATCCGTTCGCCGATCCGGCTTAATGGACCCCGCTGGATGGATCTCGCAGAAAATCTTGATCACTCATTGAATGCCAGCTTAGACATGAAAAATGTCCTTTTACTACTGACCGTTTTGGTGTGCCTGGTGACCAAAGCTGTTGCCGGCCAACCTGTGCTGGTCAAAAGCAACGGCGGTTGGTGTTGGTTCCAAGGCGAACGTGCGGTGGTCGTTGGCCAACAAGTCATCTTTACGTCGATTTCCAGCGGGCAACGTGACGGATGGAATTCAGGCGACTTGGTTGTGACGTCGATCGACATAACCTCCAGTGCGGTCCACCATCACTTGCTGTCTGGGGAATTCCAAAGTGATGATCACGATGTCGCCGGTCTGTGTGTGTTGCCCGACAATCGGATCTTGGCGGTTTATGGGAAACACAACAGCGACGCCTACCAGCGCTCACGTCTGACCTTAAAGCCAGGCGACATCACACGATGGACCGATGAATCTAAGTTTGATGTCGGTGCCGGATACACATACGCCAACGTATTTTCACTGTCCGCGGAGGATCATCGAATCTACAACTTCCACCGAGGAAGAGGGTTCAATCCAAACTGTACCGTTTCATCCGATCTGGGAGTCTCGTGGTCGTACGGCTTTCGCCTGCTGGAATGGACGCGTGAAGACATTAAAGACGATCCGCGATACACCGGATTGGACGGCAGTCGCCCTTACCTTCGTTATGCAAGTCGCGGTGTCGATACGATTCACTTTTTCTTGTCGGACGACCATCCACGCGCCTATGACAACAGCGTTTATCACGGGTACTACCGTAACGGAAAGATCTATGCCTCCGATGGAACCGAGCTCGCCACACCAGGCTCTGACGGTCGGTCGGACTTGAAACCACACGATTTCACAGAGATTTTTACGGGAAACGCCGATCATGTCGCTTGGCCGTGCGACATCTGCGTCGACGAAAACGAACGCCCGCGCGTCGTGTTTTCGGTCCAGGTCGGCGACGCCGCAAACCGTACGTTACGCAGCAAAGGCGGCGCGGACCATCGATATTACTTTGGCCGATGGACAGGTTGGCGTTGGGATGTTTATCCGATCGCGCACGCCGGCACCAAGCTGTACGCGGGCGAAGATGACTACACCGGTCTCGCCGCATTGGATCCACAAGATGACGACCGAATGGTGATCTCGACGAACGCCGACCCGGTGACCGGCAGCCCGCTTATCAGTTCCGCTGACAACCAACGACATTGGGAACTCTTCGAAGGCAACACGTCCGACGGCGGAAAGAGCTGGCGTTGGACGGCAATCACTGCCAACTCAACGGCGGACAACTTGCGTCCCATCATTCCCAAGTGGGACAGCGACCATCGCGTCTTGTTGTGGGCCAAGGGGAAGTTATCCAGCTACACGGATTATGACCTGGACATCTACGCACAAATCGATAAGCGATAGTGCTTGGGGCTACTCAGAATCAGCGACCGACTGAATCAACGCTTGTTCAAGAAGTCGGTACGCGATTTCTCGAGTTTCCGTCGGAAAGTCGTGATCGCAATCGGGATGCTCGACTTGTAATCGGTCCGTGTGGCCATACAACGCGAAAACCGGGCGCGCAGCCGCCGCGATTCGGTCCACACTGGCGGCACTAAAATTGCTGTCATGAAGCGGCGCCGCGATCAGCACATGCCTTGCAGCGAGCGCGCCGATCATTTCATGGAAATCGAACGGTATCTCATCCAGACGCCCGCGATATTGGGCCAATCCCGGCATGTAACGCGTTTGGCACCAGCCCTGTTCCGGATACCATCGTGCGGCGTCGCCGCCATAATAATCCAGATATGAATCGAGTCCGCAACTGGAAACGACGACCTTGATTCGGGCGTCAAACACGGCGGTGTAAACGGAATTATGTCCGCCCAGCGAATGACCGATGCATCCAAAACCGCGACCGTCGACCGACGGCAGCGACTGCAACAGATCTAGACCGCGAATGTTGTCCCACACGGCCTTCATCGTTCCGCTCTTCCATCCCAGCGTCTTGAGATCAGGCTGGTAATTCGCGAGCAACGGATAGCTTGGTGCCAGCGTTATAAATCCACGAGCCGCCAATTCGCTTGCGTACTGACGATTGGGCTTGGCATTGGAATCAACGACGACTTGATGGCCGATTTTATTATCGGTCGGATGAAGACAAAGGACCGCGGGAAACTTTTGATTCGGTTGTTCGCGAACAGCGTCTGGAATCAACAAATACGCCGGAACGCGACAACCGGGCTCGGATTGATACGTGATCCGTTGCTGAACATAGCCGACACATTCAACTTCTTCTTCTACTCGGATCTCCAGTGCACATCGCTTTTCCTCACCCGGCAATGCCCCCATGACATGTTGCATGCCGTCAACGATTTCTTGTCTTCGGCGTAACCAATCGTCGATCGAACGAACCGGAGTGACCTTGCGATTCTGGTCATGAAAAAGCAACAAGTTGGTTCGCGGCAGTCGCTGATTGGCCGCAACCGTTTCACCGGCGGGCGATTGACCATAAGAGTGCTGCGGCGCAGTGGCAGATACCGCGGCAAAGACAGCGGTGACAAACAATACGGCTACCTTAAGTTTTGCAGCGTGAATCATTGAAACATTGTCCCACTGTAATGGAAAGGGATTTACGAGTCGTTGATTGAATCGTCGCCCGAGGGAGCAAAAACGTCTGCTTCCACAGATTCCGCCTGATCGTGTGCGTCAAATCGTTGTGCGGTCTCCAACTTTTTTGCTTTCCGATCGGCTCGCTTCGCCATATGATTCGCCGAGATTTCTTCGATCGTCAGCACGACATCCGGTTGGTCTTTTCCAAATCGTTTTTGATACAGTTTGGCGATAAACTCCGGCAGCGGGGCTTTCCAGGGCTGATTTTTCGTGTTTGCGTAGTCTCCGAATCGTTTCGGATTCATTCCCAACTCACGCGCCATTTGGATGTGCATGTGAGAGAGTCGAAACTTTTTTCGCGCATCAATCCAGGGAAGAAACTTGTGCGGAATACGCTTCTTCTTTGCCATCGGGTGATCAACTTTCCTTGAAACTGAAACTACGGCGGGTTTGCCTTGGCCAGCATTGTACCGCAAGGATAATACCCTGACGGTGCCTCACCGACCGTTACCCTCACCGACCGTTACTCTGAATGGACCGTTACTCTGAACGGACCGAACTGTCGGTCGGATAATGAACTTCCACTTTATCGTGCATCGTGTAAAGTCGAAACCGCTTTCCGTCATCAACCAGGGTGCCGCTTGAACTGCCAGACGTATCGTGTCCAATAGGATCAGGTTGATGATCATCCGGCTCGTGGGATTTCGTGAGCTTCGCATTTTGCGCTCTCCATGTTGGTGGTGCGTTCTTGTCACCCCAACATCTCTCGACTACGGTTCTGTAATCAACGTTGTGGTCGACGAAGCTGTTTGATCGGCCGGTCCGAACATCCGCTCCCCAAGATTGGAACCCGAATGAGTCGCTCCTTTGGTATATTCGTTGCAATCGTCGCGTTATCGATGGCTGGGAGCCAGTGTGTCATTGCTGAAAATGACGTGGCATCAACCGACGCTCCGATCACGGTTCGCGTGATGGTGCTGAACTTTGATCCGCTAGTCGGCCCTCAGCATCAACCTCTACATAAAGAATGCGGTTGGTTTGACCCCCGAAAGCTCTCACAAAATTACTTGGATGATGTGAATGAGTCGTCTGGAGGGGTCGTTCAATACGAGATTGTCCAGTGGCGCGACATCGATGGATTCCCTGTCAAGAAAGATGGTTTTTGCTACTCGGCCGATTCCTATCTTGCTTGCCGATCGGGTCGCCAGGATTGGCATCGTCCGGATTTGGCGGACTATCCAAAACTGGTCGACGAATTCGAAGTAACACAAGCGATCGACGACAACAAAGTCGACGAACTGTGGATCTTTGGTGGACCTTACTTTGGGTTTCACGAATCCGCGATGATGGGGCCGCGCGCGTTTTATATTAACGGTGGAGTCTATGACCACGTGCCCAGCAAGCGAACCTATGTCGTGATGGGATTTAACTATGAGCGTGGTGCCGCAGAAATGTTGCACAACTTGTGCCATCGAACCGAATCGACGATGTCGCATGTCTATGGCGGATGGAAATCCGAAGAGTTGACGACCAATTGGGCGAAATTTGCAGCGAACTTGAAACAATCCGGAGTCGCCGCTGTTGGGAGTTGTCATTATCCTCCCAACGCCGAAACGGACTACGATTACTCCAATCCACGCGAAGTTGAAAGTAGCGCCGAAGACTGGTCGGGGTTTCCCAAATTGACAGGTCGAACGTCGATGATCTCGTGTGAAACCTGGGGTGGACCAGACTACCATCGCAATTACATGAAATGGTGGTTCTCGCATCTTCCCAGAGCCCCAGGGACAAACTCTGAAGATGGAAAACTAAACAACTGGTACAAGTACGTTTTCGCGCCCTTTTAGCCCGGGTGATCACGAGGCCAGAATCCAAAGGCAACGACACCGGGTCTCCCCACACACCGAATCGTCTCTGCACACTACGATAGGGAAACAGAAGGTGGACGCAGTCGTTTGTTCCAATATTTGTCCCGCTCGATTGACGCGCGAGCCCCATTGCAGGATTCCAGATGAAACCTCTTCTTCGCTCATTGGGCATGATCGTGTTTGGGATTGCAAGTCTGGCCGCTGAAGGCTGGGCTGCTGAACCTGCATTGTTTCAAGCAGGAATGGCCCGAATCGACATTTCTCCACAAACATTGCCGGCGTTGAAGAACGGCGGATTCTTGCAGGCCAAAGCGGACCGTGTTGATGATCCCTTGCATGCGCGGTCGATGGTGCTTAGCGACGGCAACGAAATGATCGCGATCGTCATCGTGGATTCGTGCATGTTGCCCACCGAGCTATGCGATCAAATCAAACACCTTGCATCGGAGCAAACGGGGATCCCAACGAATCGGATACTCATCAGCGCGACCCATACACATTCTGCACCGTCTGTGATGGACATGTGCTTGGGGACCAGCAAGGACGAGGCCTATGTGAAATTTGTTCCTGCCGAAATCGCTCGCTCGATCGTCCATGCGCGCAAAAATCTGCAGCCGGCCAAAATAGGTTGGGCCATCGTAGACGGTTCCGACCTGACCAATTGCCGTCGCTGGATCACTCGCAATGATCGGATGGGAATCGACCCGTTCGATCAAAAGACGGTGCGAGCGATGATGCATCCCGGCTACCAAAATCCCGATTACACCTCGCCGGCCGGACCGATCGATCCATGGTTGACGGTCGTCAGTGTGGTTTCGGCCGAAAGCGATCGGCCGTTAGGCGTACTTGCCAATTTGTCGATGCATTACTTTGGAGGCGGCCCCGGATTTTCGGCCGACTATTTCGGCGACGTCACGCGATTGTTGGAATCACGGATAAGCGATGCCAATGCCGGGTCTGCACCGGATTTTGTCGGCATCATGTCCCAGGGAACCAGTGGTGATCTGCACTGGATGGATTACAGCAGTCCGCGCCAGAACATCAATCGTCAGCAGTATTCCACCCAAGTCGCCGATCGGATCACACTCGCATGGAAGACGATCGACCATCGATCGGATTTGTCATTGGCGATGGCCGAGAAACGACTGACGATCAACCGGCGAACTCCGTCCGAAGACCGACGCCAATGGGCTCGGTCGATCAATGCGGAACGCCTGGATCAACCACCTCGCAACCGTACCGAGGTTTATGCCCAGCAGGCCGAATGGATTCATGAAAACCCCACGGCAGAAGTTGTGCTCCAGGCGATTCGCATCGGTGACTTGGGAATCACCGCGATTCCGAATGAAGTTTACGGAATCACGGGATTGAAATTGAAGCGACAAAGTCCGCTGGCTGCGACATTCAACTTGGAGCTTGCCGGTGGAGCAAACGGTTACATTCCGCCGCCGGAACA
>JAGQPO010000745.1 GCA_020426665.1 Planctomycetales bacterium | reverse complement strand
CGTCTTCGATGCTCCAGGCTTCGAGGGCGGCCATCCAGGCGCTGAGCTCGGTTGCTGAAGCGTCACCATCACTGCCGAAGGCCAGCGGCAAGGCTCGAGCCCATTGTTGTCCGCGCTCGTTGAACGCGAATCGAGTTTCGGCACCGACCGGAGTCGCCGCCGTTGGCGGACTGATGATGGAGACTTGGTTTCCGCGTCCGTCGTAGGTGTATTCGTATTTAGGCCGAGTGGGCGTGTCGTTGTTGTTGGGGTCTTCGACGGCGGGCAATTCGACACTTTCCAGGCGACCATCGGCGTCGTAGTTGTAAAGTTTGGTAGGCAGGGGGTCGTTGACTTCCAGCTCGGTTTCCGGCGAATCTTGCAGGAACGCGTAGGGGAGTCCGGTGACATCCGCCTCGACGGATGCGACTCGGAAGGTTTGCGTGGTTTCGTCGTAAACTGCGGTGATGAAACCTGGAGCAGACTGCATTTCGGCGACGGGGCGATTTTCGTCATCGAAATGAGTCATCGTGAACGAATCGGTCGTGCCTTGGCTTCGTTGCGAGAAGACGCCTTCACCGCGATTGCCGACGGCGAGGGGGAAGTTGTAGGCGTTGTCGTACTTGTCAACGAAATTCAGCGTTCCGCCGGTGACGTAAGCGGATTTGACGACGTTGCCGAATGGGTCATAGGTGCTTTCCATATCGACACTTTGAACATCGAAAATGCCGGTCACCTGACCTGCGGTGGACTCGACCTGGGCCAAGCCACTTCGGGAAATTTCCGTCTGGCCGTAGGAATTGAAGAGCGTTTCCCTGCGGAGGCGGATCAGTTTGCCGTTGTAATCAGGACCGCTCAGACCGACATCGGCAGCCGGGAGCGGATGGGAAAGCGACGCATATTGGCGTCCGCGAGAATCGAATAACGTGTCCGAGAGAATCCCGACGGAGAGTGCCGCATCGGCGTATCGGTCGACGTGCCCAGAGGGATAAATCGGATAGCTGGCCAGGGCTGTGTCCTGCGACTGCGCGACGGTGGAAAGCGAAGCGAGCTGCACGCGGCCCGAGATCGTTCGGTAGACGCGACCGGCTGCGTCGTACAGGGTTTCGCTGACGGATTCCAAGCTGCCATCGTCTAAGGTGAATCCGGGATGATAGCTTGTTCCTGCGGGATCAAAGGTACCAGTAAATGAGAGTGATCCATCGCTGTAGCGTTCGGTAGCGATCGTTCGACCACGGTCGTCGTAAATGGTTTTGGTGATTTGCGTTAGAACCGGTCCGCCGGTCGGATCGTTGCCCAAATCGGTACCCTCGGGTACCAAGAAACGATCGGTGGAAGCGAGGACTTTACCGTCGTCATCGAAGAGGGTTCGCGAGACCATCCAATTCTTGACCGGCGTCGCGCCGGAGGTGTCAACGATCTCGCTGCGGGATTCGATGACGCGACCGTTTTCGTCGTACAGGGTTTGGGATCGCAGTCCGTAGTCGTTCTCGGTTTCGATCACACGGCTCTGGTCATCGTAGAAGCTGCGTGAAGAGCTGATCACACTGCCGGGTGCCGTCAATGCGGAAGTTGCCATCAGGGCAACAGTGATCGTCTGGCCGTCGTGAACGATGTCGATCGTGGGCGACCCGGTCACGGCCGTGACGTCGATGTCCATTCCCAACGTTTGTTCGCTGCCGATCGAAAGGCCGCTTCCGGTCTCCGTGTAGGTAGTGCCATAGGCGTAAAGAAACGTGGTGTTCGCGTCGCCATCGTCGTATACCGAATAGCTGCCGGTGATACTGGCAGTCGGAGTGTCGGGAGCAAAACTGCCGGTAGAGTAGACCGCCCTTCCTTCGCTGTCGTAAACGGTGCGTGAAACCTGCCAAAAAGAGTTCCCATCGGCGTCGGGCGATTCGGTCCAGTTTTCGACGGCCAATCCGCGTTTGTCGTAAACAGTGATACTTTCGCGCCCATTGTCATCGCTGGTTTTGAAGGCACGCCCCAAGGCATCATATTCGGTCGAGGCACCGTCGTTTCGGTACTGCGGTTCCCCGACGTCGTGGTAACCACGCTCGTCCCAATCTTCGACGGGGACCTGATTGCTGTTTGCGTCCAGGTAGTAGCCAAGCCATTCTTGCTCTTGAACGATTGTTTGGCTGGAGCGGACGTTGCCGGCCCAATCAAGATCGTTTTCGGTGGTGATCAGGGTTCGTGTTGCTGGTGCGCTCAGACCGTACGGATTTCCGAATTGAAGGTCCTCTTCAGTGGGAAGTTTTTCGTCGTTGGGATAGTAGGCGAATTGCGTTCCGACTTGGTCGCCGTTTTCGTTATAGTTGATTTTGCGGAGATTACCGTCGGCATCGCGTGTGGCGACTAGATCACCGAAGGTGTCGTAGGTAAACGATGTGGGCGATCCCACCAGTCCGACGCCACTGTTGCCTTGGGTGACGGCGACAACATTTCCCCATTGGTCGTAGCTGTATGTGGTTGTATTGCCGTCCTGGTCCTTGGTTTGCACCAATTCCAGCGCTCCACCTTCTTCGCCGGAATTGACCGCATCAAACCACAAGTAGTTGGTGACGTTTCCTTTGTCATCGCCGGATTGTTTGGGGTAGCCCTTGTCGTAGTTCCAAGTGCTGTACGCGGTCCAAGTGGTGTTTCCGTCGGGGTCGGTTTCTCGCGTGACCGCGCCTTCGAGTTCGCTGTGGTACCAGCGGGTTGTCACGCGGTCGTCGCCGGTTCGAAAATACCAGGCGTCCGGACCGTCCTCGGTGCCGACGACTTGGACGGTGTAGAACGGATAGCGGATTTCGTCGTTTTCGTACCAGTAAACGGTATCCTGTCCGGCCTGGTTCGTTTCGCGAATCACGCGACCCTTTGAATCGAAGGCGGATTGAATCGGATTACCGACCGACGATTCGCTGTCCACTTCGGCCCCATCCGGCCCAATGGTGTAATCAAGGCTTAACGCGTTACCTTCGGCGTCGCTTTCGGCGTCGCTTAACGTTCGCACGCGACCGTTTTCATCAAAGGTTGCAGAGAGCGCATCGATCCCGAGCGGATCAATGATTTTTGTCAGATAGTTTTCCGAGGCAGGCAAGTTGTCCAAGATGGCCTGCAAATCGGCCAACGTGAGACCGGCTGCTAGCCCTTCGGGGCTGATTTCGATCGACTGATCGATGTCATAGATGAACTGAACGGGAGAGAATTCATTGTTGGGAATTCCGTCGAGCAATCGCTCGGTCGCCATGCGATCGTAGAATTGGGCCAGTCGTCCTTGTGAATCGTAGTTGTACAGCAGCACGCCGCCGCGTGGGTCGATGATCTGTCTGATACGCTGGCGTGCGTCGCGGACGATTTGAATCCCTCGGGTGACCTCGCGTTGTCCGGATTCATTGATCCGGGTTCCCGTGATACCGCCAGATGAGAGTTCCAGGGAGTTGCCGTATTTATCACTGATTCGGTGAGCCGTCATTTCGACCGTGCCCCGCGGCCCGACCAAAACGTCATAGGTCATTTGTCGCGTGCGGCCATCGGCCTCTTTCAATTGGTAAACGCCACCGAAGTACGGGTCTTGACCAGAATACAGGCGGCCAGAAAGGTCCTGGTAAGGACCATCAACGGTTAGACGTTTGAATAATTGATCGCCGCCAGGCGGGATAAGCTGGAACTTGTTTCCGGGATCAGCCGTGAACGAGGGTCGGTAGTACTCCGTCAATCCGATTCCGTTGATCGCACTTGATGCCGGGATCCATGAGAAATTGAACCCTTCGACTTGTCCGTCCGGGGTGACCACGGTCATTCGCGTCCCGTTGACGTATGCCGGGTAGCCGGCGTCCGTCGTTTTGGTTACGGAACCGGATTGGAGATAAAGGTTTGGCATCGCAAAGTCGAGCGACCATCCATAACCGAAATCGCCCTCCAATTCCGCGTCCAGGGTATCGTAGGTGCGGGTAACCGTGATCGGGATGCCCGCGACTGGGATTTCCAAATCGGTAAAGGAAAGCGAGAAGTTGCCGAGCTTTAATTCCGATTTGACATCGATGACTTTCGCATCGGTTGCGGTGTTGTTTCCCAAGTCCGTCGCGGACAGAGTGATTAAGTAGCTGCCGTCGCGCACGATGGTCGGGTCAAATTGCCCTAGCACGTCGGCGGTCACGGGCCCAGTCCCGGTGGCGATCGTGCGGACGAATCCTCCATCAACGGGTTCCACCGTCAATGTCCAATTCAATCCGACAACGATATTGTCGCTGACCGAACCGATGATGTCGGTCGGCAGAATCGGTGAGTCGCCTGATTGGGGGCTGATTAATTTGACTTGCGGAAGCTGGATGTCACTGGGATCAAAAACGCTGACTTGGACGGTGTCTGTATTTTGCAAACCGGCCGAGTCGATCGCGGTAGCTGTGAACGTCAACGTTCCAAGAAGTTTTATCTCGCCATAAAAACGAGCCGTGCCGTTGGCCGAGAGTGCCAGCGGTTGGTCAAACGCGGTCACATTCCCACTGGGGTCGGTCAGTGAGACGAAGCGAAGTTCTTTGCTGTCGACGGCGATGTTATCAAAAGCGTTGACCTGTAGATCGACGAATTCGTCCGTGGCGATTTTCTCACGATTTGCGGTCACTGTGATTTCCGGAGGTGTGTTGTCCGGCGTCAACGTGATCGTAAACGTTTGTTGGGGCGGTGGCTGGACAAATCCATCGGTGACGGTGACAACGACCTCTTGAGTCGGGCTGTTCAAATCCGCCAATTCTGTTTGCCAACTGATTCGACCCTGGTCATCAATTTTGATCCCTCGATCGGACGCGGCGGTATTGATCGAGTAAGTCAGCGTGTCGCCGTCCAGATCCCGGCCGACCGCGTCGACGAGAATTTTTTCACCCGCTGCTCGTTCGAGATCGTTGATCGGATCAAGCGTCGGATCCGTGTTGGCGCCAAGAACCTGGACTGACCAAGATTGCCAGCTGAACGCACCCGACGAATCCGTAACGGTCAGTACAAAATTGTATTGCCCGACGATAGAAGGCGTCCAAGAGTACGATTGCGTCACCGGATCGAAATTGAACGTCGATTCCGTCGTGGGAACATCGTTCGACTCTGTCCAAGTCAACACGTCGCCGCGAACGACATCCGGATCGATGGCGTCGAATTGGTAGGTCCACTCCGCACCTACTCGTGCGATTGTCTCCATTGTTGTGCTGATGGTGGGGGCGACGTTGTTGACCGCGGGCAGATTGTTGGGATCGATCGCGGTCGATTCCGGGCCGACGACCAGGTCAAAAGTTTGCGTGTCCGTGCGACCGGTCGTGTCTTCGACGACAATGCCCACCGTGTAAGTATCCACGGTGGGAGTGTAGCCGCTGAGGACTCCCGTGATTGGATCAAGGAACAACGGTAAGTCCGGATCGGTGACGATTGTATCGAGGTAATAGATCAGGTCGTCACCGTCAGCATCCGACGCAGTGACTTGATAATGGTAGTAGTCGTTTGCGCGACTATCTTTCTTTGCAGGGCTGGTGATTTGGGGATCGGCGTCTCCACGTACGACGTTCAACTGGTAACGCTGGATATTGCTTGCACCGGCTACATCAGACGCAACCACGGTGACATAGTGTGATCCCAGCGCTGATGCGGGTGGGGTCCATTGAATCAGTCCAGATTGCTCATTGATTGACATTCCGGAGGGAGCGTCATCGAGGGAATATGTGACGTAGTCACCGTCCGGGTCGACTGCATCAGCGTTGTAGTAGTACGGTTTGGTGACGATCGCCTTGGTGACGGCCTTGGAAGTGAAATCAGGTGCCCGATTCTTGGTGGCCGCATCCAGGCCAACCGAGTAGCTGAAATCTGCGGAATGGACTCCACCACGCCCATCCGAAACAGTGATGGTATAGGTTCCCGAGGAATTCAAGTCTTCCATGATCGGTGTCCATCGCAACCGTCCGTCGGGTGTGATTTCCATCCCGACCGGACCGCCGTGCAGGGTAAACGTCAAATGATCATTATTAGGGTCAATCGCTTGGGCTTGGTAATCCAACGGCACTGCGGCGTTTTCTCCCCACTTTGGGGAGAGCAGCAATCGGGGAGCGGGAGATTCGATCAGATCAGGAGGCAAGTTAACTGACGGATCGATCACTTTTACTCCGTACGCCTGGCTTGCCGCGGCGCCGTGCGGATCGACGACAACTAGTGAAACAAAGTAGTTGCCGGGTTCCGACGGAGTCCAATCGACTTGGCCTGTATTGGGGTCAACGGTGTAGGTGATATCGGGCCACTGGCTTGGGTCGTTACCAAAATCGGTGTACGAAGGCTGGATGGTACCGCTGAATTCCAACAATTCTGTATCACCAATATTGGGATCTTCCGCGCTGGGAAAGTACACATACGGCACGCCGATGACCCCATCAAGAATCGGGGGGGACGTGAATTTCGGAGGCGCATTATCGAGAACCGTAAATCCGACCGTGCGGGTGTCCCCGGCCGAAGTCGGATCATCGTCATCGACATTGATGGTCACCACGTAGAAGCCACTCGCCGGCGGCGTCCACGTGATCTGGCCGGTTGTCGAATGGACGTTAAACCCTCCGCCCGGAAGATTTGACGCGTCAAAAGTCCAAGTCAACGGATCGTAGTCTGAATCGAACGCAGTCGCGAACGTTGTAAATGGTTGATCTCGATAGAGGATCGGCGTCGGGATGTCGATGATTTTCGGAGCCTGGTTGGTTGCATTGGGCTCGTAAGCATGCACATTAACAATCCAATCGACCGCCTGTCCGATGGAATCAACGGCAATCAGTCGGATCGGGGTGACGCCGACGACAGGCGGTTGATAAGTAACAACATCTTCGTCAAAGTTATCATTGTCGATGTCGAATTGAATGATTTCAGCCCCAATCGTTGGGTCATCCAGGAAGACAAACACGCCGTCGTTGATCGGCAAGTCATTCACAACGATTTCAATATTGATCGTTTGTTCGACAGGAATGTAGACGTCGGTGGGCATGTCGAATTCGGGGAATCCGTCGTCGGTGATCGTTAGCGGATAGCTTTGCGTGGCCGATCCGCCGAGCGGGTCTGTCGCGGTGATCGTTACATCAAAGACTCCAGTTGTTTGCGGCGTCCACGTGATCACTCCGGTCAACGAATCGATTGACATTCCCCGATGCAGGGAAGCGTAATCCAAGGCGTAAACCAGAGATTGGCCGTCGGGATCGATTGCCAGCGAATCGTATTGGTATGGCACGTCCTTGACGCCATAACCCTTGATTTGGCTGACGAATTTGGGAGCCTGGTTTTCGAAAACCAAGTCGAGTTCAAACGTTTGTTGGGCGACACCGCCGAATCCGTCGGTGACGCGAATTCCGACCAATCCGGATGTCGTTTCTTTGAACGGT
>JAGQPO010000744.1 GCA_020426665.1 Planctomycetales bacterium | reverse complement strand
GATCGGATGCTTCATTTCCGGAGATGGTCACGGCGGTCAAATTGGCTGTTCCGCCGGCGATATAAACTCCACCGCCGCGTGTGGCGCTTCTGTTTGATTCCAACGAACTCCGCACGATGTCCAGCAAGCCATTGGAATAGACGCCTGCACCATTACCGTCGGACCGATTGCCGACAATTCGAGAGTCGATGATGGTGAGCCTGCCTTCGCTGTAGATTCCGCCTCCAGCGACGGTTGCATCGGAATCTTCGATAATGACCTGTGACAATTCCAAAGACGAACCGGCGCGAATTCGAATGCCTCCACCGAGTTGTGCGACTCCTTTTTCGATCGTCAATCCGGAGATCGAAACGTTGCTCGAATCTTGTATGTCGAAGATCCGATGGCCCATTTCGCCGCGAATGATGGTCTGATCGGCGCCGGCTCCGATGATCGTCACGTCGCGAGTGATGTCCAGGTCACCCAAGAACAAACCCCAACCAACGCGTGTCAGATCATACCGTTCGGCCTGTAAGACGATTGTGTCACCGTCACCCGCCATCAGAATCGCTTCACGTAGCGAAATGACGCCGTCGAATCCATTGATGGTATCGTCGGTTGTCGTCACCGTGATGGTGGAAAGCTTCGCGCGCCACGTGTCTTGGAAGCTGTCGGAAACGATGGCATCGCTTTCGACTTTTCCGACGACGAATTCGAATTCCCAATCGCCACCATAGGCCGCCAGCCCTGTGTCGTCATCGCTGGCAGCAATATCAGCACCGGTCAACGCGGCAATGGATTCAATCAGTTCCTGGCCCGACGAAGTGGACGCGAGGTCACACCCATAAAAGATCATGTCGGCATCGGATGCTAAAGATGTTCCCCAGTTAGCGATCTGGCCGGCAAATCCCTGGATGGTTTTGCTGTTCAACAAGACGTTGCCCAGTCGAACGCTGTCGCCTTCGGCGTGCGTGACCAGGTGGATGGCCGCAACGTCACTTCTGGATTTCAAGACCTCGGAGATCGTCTCGATTCCGTCTTTGTCGGAATCCAGCACAAACACTTCGGCATCCGGTGTGTGTTGCGCTACGTCGGCAAGCAGGTATTCCAGATCGGAGACGTTGGCGTCAACAAAGACGATGGTGGTGCCGACTTGACCGACATCGGTGGCGACTGAATTGAACGTCGATTTTGTCAATTCGTTTGCCGCTTCGCGATCGCTTTCCAGCGCCACCGCGATCTCCGTCGCCGCCGAATCGGAGGGCGATTGGCCGGCCAAAAGGGTCGGGTCGATCGGAGTCGCGCTCATTAACAGACGCCGTTCCAGGGCTGCCAAGGACAGCGGTTTTCGCTGCCGCTTTGAAAGCAATGATTGGCGACGATTCGTAGCCAACCAATAAAAGTGCTCTGCTTGATTCCGGCCGAGATGCAACCATTGATGAAAACGATGGGACATGCGAGCGTTTATTGACAGAAAAGGGGGGGCAGTTCAGAAGGCCGACGAATCGCGAATCAGGATTGGCAACCAAAGATTTGCAATGTTCTGCCGAGGGGAAAACCTCATCTGAAACTTAGGAAACAGCCCGAACTCACGACGGGTCAGACCGCATCGTCGTCACAGTTTCGCTGCGCGTCGTTCCGGTTAGACGGATTAAATCAGTCACGACTATCGTCCGGCGGCGATGGTGACTAATTCCCCTCATCCGGCTGAGCGGAGTGCTTGGCTGGGGACGAATCCAGATCGTGTACCGCGATCGGTCTGCTGTTTCATTGCAAACAATAGAATGCGACCTGCGACCCCCCGACGGAACCGTTGCGTCATTTAGCAGTTCAATGGATTGGACCTGTAAACCAAATCAACGCCCACTCAGCGGCTCTTCTCGCGTGCACGCCGGCGGCACGCCGGGGATCACGTTTGCAATTTGCGCAGTGTTGCTGATGATCCAATCGGGAACGTTGGCATGTGGGCAAGACATTGTGCCTCGACGTGTTTTATCCACATCCGGATTGATCGAGACGACCGTGACCGATGTGAGTTCGGAAAGTGGAGCGGTTTTTGAATCTCTGGAATCGTGTGATCCCCTTGAGTCCTTGCCGATCATTCGGCCCCGTGGAACCTGTGATTCTTATTTGGATACTTACCGCGTCCGCATTGCCGACCGGGTCGATACCCAAAATGAACTCGACGGCGGAATATCAGCTACCCAATACGATTCGGCGCAGTCGATACGGATGTGGTGGGATGACTTGATCAACCAACCACTCGGATTTTCGAACCAACGACTCGTTGTCGACGTTGGATCGCTGACGACTTCGGCGCTGGCTCATTCGCCACGCATTCGCGCCTTGCTTGCCGAACCGCACATCTTGCAATCATCCGTGACCGTCGCCGATGCGGCCTTCGATCCGATGCTGTTCTTAGAAGGCAAATTCGTTGACACCAACGATCCGGTTGGCAACCAGTTGACGACCGGTGATCAATCCCGCCGTTTTCGCGACGAAACCCTTTCAGCCAAGGCCGGCTTACGACGCAGAACTCGAAACGGCGGCGAAGTCGAACTGGTCCAGCGAGGCGGATTTCAAGAAAACAATTCGATTTTCTTGCAACCCAATCCACAGGGGACGACGCGTTTAGAACTGAACTATACGCAACCGTTGTGGAAGAACGCGGGCACCGCTGTCAATCGTTCCCAAATTGTCGTCGCACAACTGAAGGCGTACCAAGCGAGCAGTGAGGCTCGATTCGAATTAGAAAATCATTTACTCGAAGTCACGTCGGCATACTGGGAATTGTATCGCAACCGAGCGCTTTGGTTACAGCAGCAAAAGCTGGTCGGCAGCACGCGGCAGCTGCATGATCTACTTAATTCGCGTGGCGGATTCGACGCGGGACGCCGCCACATCTTGCGGGCGCGGGCTGCGTTGGCAAGTCGCCAAGCAGGACTGACCCGCTCGGCGGCAAAAATCAAGGACGTCCAATCGCGATTGCGGATGTTGGTTGGCAGCGAACAATTGATCGCGGCATCAGGCGCCGAATGGATGACAAGTGAAGCTCCGCTCGCGGCTCCGGTTGCGGTCAGCGCCAAGGGATCGTTGATCCAGGCGCTCGAAAACCGCTCCGATATCACAACCGCTATTCAGGAGATCCATGAAGTGAGCGTCCGTGTCGGTGTGGCTAAGAACCAGGTTCTTCCCCAATTGGACCTGTTGCTCGGGACTTACGTTGCCGGGCTGGACGCAGGCAGGGATCCGCTGGGGGCATTCGAAAACCAGTTTACCCAAGGCCGACCCGGGTACTCGGTGGGATTGGCGTATGAGATTCCGGTCGGGAATCGAGCCGCACAGTCAAGGTTGAACCGAAACCGTTGGGAGTTGTCCCAGGTGATTGAACAATTCCGTCAAACCACCGAGTCTGCGATTGCGGAAGTGGAAATTGCGACACGGGAGACCAAGACGGCGTTTCAAGATCTGGTCGAAAAACGGATTGCGATTGACGCCGCCGAGTCGGAGGTTGCCTACCTGACACAACGTTATCAAGAGCTTCCCGGTCGAGACGATTCCTTAATCCTTTTGATTGACAATCTGCTCGACGCCCAAGACCGTCTCGCAGAACAGGAAAGCGATTTCGTCAACGCCCAGGTTGCCTATGCGATGAGTTGGGTTTCGCTGCGCCGGGCAACCGGAACGCTGCTTCGATTCGACGACGAGGCCACGGTACAATGAATGCGTTCACGCCGGTCGGCCATAGCGGCAATGTCGCGTGGCCAAAATTCTTTGTGTCCGCGTGGCTTACAGAAGCCGACGCCCGAGATCAGCGAATCGTTTCGATGTCCAAACAATTCGCCGTGGATTTCAGAGGTGCCGGTGATAACCGGTTGATTCAAAACACGGACTCGTTGCGATA
>JAGQPO010000743.1 GCA_020426665.1 Planctomycetales bacterium | reverse complement strand
AACGCGTGAGCGAGGGACCAGTCACTACCGGTTTTCCCTCGCTGACGAATTCAGGCCCGTAAAAACAGAAATCGATTCCCCATCAGATTCTAAACCTTTGACAAACGAGGAACATCATGAACTCTCGACGAAACTTTCATAAACAGATGGCCTGTCTAGTCGGAGGGACATTGACGTCATGCAACTTGATTCCGGCTTGCTTCGCTTCGGATCCGAAATCTTCCAGTCACCGTATCATTACGATCTTGTTGAACGGTGGGAACGACGGACTGAACACGGTGATTCCGGCGCGCGATCCGCTCTATCAACATTATCGACATGATTTGCGAATCAACGCCGATGATGCCATTCATCTGGATCGACAGATGTTCCTGCATCCGGCGATGCGCCAACTTTCCAGCGTTTGGGAAGCGGGACGTTTGAACATCCGGCAAGGTGTCGGTTACCCCAACCACAGTCGTTCGCATTTCCAAAGTATCGCGGTCTGGTCCGAAGGTCACCTGGACGCGCAATCGCCCAGCTTTGACGGATGGCTCGCGCGGTCGCTGGATCCGATCCAGCAAACGACCGATGCGCCGCTGGCATGCAGCATCGAATCGGTGGACACACCCGAACTTCTGCGCGGGCGTTTTACACGCACAACCACGTTGCCGGACGTCACGGACCGTGAAGCAACGGACCTGGTCGAATTGTTGACGTCACAATCAAATCGTCGAGATGACGATCTAGGACGAGTGGTCACCGGCGCGTGTCGAGACGCGGAAGTCGCGCTACGCCGCAATGTTGAATCGACCAGCCTAGATGACGAATTCCCCAAGACCCGATTCGGAACGAAAATGCGACAAATCGCGTCGGTTATCGATTCCATGCCGGAGATTAAAGCGATCCACGCTCAACAATCCGGTTACGACACCCACGCATCCCAGCGTCTTCAACACTCGCGGTTACTTGGTGAATTAGCCGACGGATTGAACGCGTTGGATCGCTTCCTTGATCGTCAGGGGCTTTCGGAGCCCACTCTCGTGATGGTGTTCAGTGAGTTCGGGCGCCGTGTCATGGAAAACGCGTCAGGCGGAACTGACCACGGCGCGGGTGCTCCGATGTTCCTGATCGGTGGCCCTTTCGATGGCGGACTTGTCGGGCAAAATCCTGATTTGGAAAACTTGGACGACGGCGATGTTTCCGTTACCGATGACTTCCGCGACGTCTACCGTCGCGTGTCACCCTGGCTGACGACATAAAGTGATTCAACGGCGCAGAAATCTAACCAACCAGCCGTTTCTGGAACCGCATCACGCTAAGTGTCAGCACAACGAATCCGCAGATCGTCAATCCAACGACCCACGGCGCAAGGTCAATCAAGTCGGCGCCTCGCAACACGACACCACGCAGAATCTCGATGAAGTACGTCGCCGGGATTGCGAAGGTCGCAAAGTAAATCACCAGCGGCATCTCGCTGCGAGGAAAAACGAACCCGGACAACAACACCGACGGCAACATGATGACAAAGGCAAACTGAACCGCCTCCAGTTGCGTCTTGGCGAGCGTCGAAACCAGCAATCCCAATCCCAGGGAGCACACCATGAACAACATCGACAACCCCAGCAACAACACGATGCTGCCGCGGATGTTGACGCCAAAAACATAGATCATTACCGCCAGCACCGTCAGCAATGCCACGAATCCGACCAACGCGTACGGCAACAGTTTTCCCAGCAACAATCCGGTTCGGCCGACCGGCGTGACAAACAATTGTTCCAATGTCCCCAACTCACGTTCGCGAACGACGGCAAACGAAGTCAGAAACAAAGTCACGAGTTGCAAAATAATCCCAACCAAACCCGGTACGAAAAAGTGTGAACTTTCCAAGTCGGGGTTGTAAAGCATTCGCGAACGCACTTCGATCGGCAACGTGCCATGTCCCGACGCGTCTCGTGCGGGGGCCAATTGCAGTGCATCTCCCTTGGCCATCGCCATTTGGATCGACAAGTTCAAACCCAATAACTGGGCCGTGCTTTGAGCCGTCGTTGCCACCTGTGAATCGCTGCCGTCGATCAAGACTTGCAACTTGGCCTGCTCACCTCGCAACACCAGATCCACATAGTTCGGCGGAATCCGGATACCGACCTTCGCACGCCCCGAAGATAACGCGCGCTGAAACGCCTCTTCACTCAACACGTTTCCGACCAGTCGAAACCGACGTGTATTTTCGAAGGCTGCGATCAAGTCCCGTGACTGCTGACGACCGTCCATGTTGAACACGACTGTCGGAATGTGTTCGATTTGCGTATCGATCGCGTACCCGAAAATGATTGTCTGCATCATCGGCACGAACAACATAAAAAACAATGTTGTCGGTTGGCGACGGATGTGGACAAATTCTTTGACCAAGACTGCCCAAAGTCCCGCCCAGGTGCCTCGGGGATTCGCGGCGACCGTCCCGGAACGCATCGGCGGAACATCGGACGTTTTGTTCGATTCCGTCTCGTCGGGTTCCGCCTCGCTTGGTGCGACGTCTTTGTCCGTTGTGGCGGTGGCGGGTTCTGCCCCATCCGCGTCGCGATGGTTCTGACGCTGGGCGTTGTTGGTCAACGTAACGAAAACATCTTCCAGACTCGGGGGGACCTGATGCGTTTCCCCGATCGACGTGATCCCCAATTGCTGCAACACGTCATCGGGAGTCCTGGGTTGTTGTAACAGCAAGTGAATCGTTTCACCAAACAAAGTCGCGTCACGGACTTCGGGCAATAAACGCAGCGCAGCCAAATGTTGTGCCGGCGTGGGGACACGTATTTCGAATCGGCGCGTGTCGTCAGGGGTCACGTCCGGTAACTGTTTTAATTGTTCCGGTTTACCCAGGACCAGTAATTTGGAATCATAGATGTATCCGACTTCGCTGCAACGTTCGGCTTCGTCCATGTAGTGTGTGGTCACAAAAAGTGTGACGCCGCGTCCGGAAAGTTCAAACAACAGATCCCACAGATGCCTGCGTGCCACCGGGTCGATACCCGCGGTCGGTTCGTCCAAGAACAACACATCGGGTTCGTGGATCAAGGAACATGCAAGGGCCAGTCGTTGTTTCCAACCGCCCGACAATGTTTGGGCCAATTGTGGCAACCGGTTCGACAACCCCGTCAATTCCAAGACGGATTTTCGCCGATCGGCCAATTGTTTGTTGTTCAACCCATAAATGCGACCGTAAAAGTCAAGGTTCTCCTTGACCGACAAATCGCCGTACAAG
>JAGQPO010000742.1 GCA_020426665.1 Planctomycetales bacterium | reverse complement strand
TCATTGCAATTCCGGACAAGTCATGGATCCAGCGGCGGGACGTCGGATCATCGAACAAGACATAGCCGAACCCGATCAGTACAATTCGAGCTGAATTGACCAAAATTGCCGCGGGGATTGCCGCAAGCAGGATGACAATCTTGTCCGACCAGCCACGCATGTTGACGGCTGCCCAGAGCACGGCAAACGCGCCCATTCCAACGAAGATCCGCAACCCGGAACAGGCCTGCTCGATTGACAGTCGCTCGTTGCCGACCCAAACGACGTGGCCTTCCGCTACCGCAGGCTGGCCAAAAACTCGCAACATGATCGTGCTGAGGTCCGTGGCAACGCCCTGCAGTCGCCAGCTGAGCATACTTTCCGCCTGGTAGGGCATCGGGAACGCAAAAAACAAGAATCCGATCGCCGGTGCGGCCCACCACATCGCACGATAGCCTAACAAGCACCAGACAACTCCCGCGATCAGTGGCAGCATCGACCAGGCATCCAAGAAGTCCGTGTAGGTGAATCGACTGACCACCCGCATGAAAATCGACAACAAAATCAGCGACAATCCCGCCCACGACGTTCCCTTTTGAACTCCCGGAAACGTCTCGCTGCGGTAAACACAGATCATCCCGGCCAAAAACGGAACTGCCCATCCGTGCGAGTAATCCGGTTCGTTGATCCAGTTGTCCACCATCCACAGAATTGTTGGCCAGTAACTGTACAGGAAGACGATGGCGAACCCGGCCAGAACCTGCCAATAGACCGTCGGCCACTTTGACGGCGCAGGAAATTCGACCAGTTGTTCGGCTGTGTTGCGCTGGCGAACGTATTGTTGGCCACCCCGTGATTTGGAGGCCGCGTTTTTCCCGGCAGTGTCCGACGGGCTGGGGTTTTTGCCGTTTTTTGTGGAATTTCCGCTCCCGTTTGAGCTGGAGATACCGTGCAAATCAGGGCGGGGGGGCTTTCGTTTTTTGGGTCGGCCCATCGTGTCGTGTAGTCGCTATCGCGGTGCGAAAAAGGAAGGCTAAAGCTTTTTCAAGGCAGAGTGCGCTGCTACTGAGGAATACAACCACTCGTTTGTCGAACTGTACCAGCAATAATCCCGCAAAGTGTTTCGGAACAGCTCCGCCCTATCCCAAACGCGTAAGCGGTAGCCCCCGATACGTGCGGGCGGGAGGTCCCTCGTTGACGCATTCGGGTTGGGATAAAAAGACCGAGCAGTTGGATACGAAGATTATTTCACGACAGTTCCTTTCGTCAAAAACGCGGCAAATCGGTGTGCCACCCGCCCAGTGCCCCCTCCGGTGGTTGCATCATCAGAACGCCACGTCAGCGGCAAGGATAGACGCGGTCAGGAAACCGTCAATCGCCAATTAAAGAATCCTCCATCCATTGGCGGGCCCTAGCCCTCCTAACCTGCCTATGTTCCGCGATGTGTTGATGGTTTGGGGCGAAATTGGTGGGGCGGTGCTTTGCCAATTCCTAATTTTGGGCACGACGGACTTCCAGTCCGTCGACAACTGGCCGTTTCAACGGACAGGAAGTCCGTTGCACAAGTCTCATCTTACTCACCCCTTGGATTGGAAATGGGCGAAGGGTTGGGGACGGTACTGTTCACTTGTTTCACTTGTGTTGGTTGGATCAATCGTCAACATCCCCCGAGTCGGCGCGAGATTTCGGTGACTGCGAAACGATCTCCCTAATTCGATTTGTTTCGGGATGGGCTCAGTTTAGAGTGCGGTTTCTGCGTCTCGATGCCGCCTTTCATAGTCGGTGATCGCTCCGCGATCAAAACGTCAGATCGCGGAGCGATCAACGACTAACCCGAGAATTTAGTTTTGACAGGGGGCCAGGCGTGATAGGCACGGCGCTTGTTAGGTTGTCTATTCGAACACGCGGCGATAACGATTTACCGAACCATCCTGTTTTTCCGAACCTGAGAACGGCCAAGGAACGTAAACCGTGCAAAGCCTGATGCCCGATACGACGCACACTATCGCAAATCTGAGTCCAGCAACTTTGGCGACACGTTCCGACAACACGAACCTCTGGAAAGCCCAGCGTTGGGGAGCTCGGGTCCGTGCCAAGGGCGAGGAACGCTGGATTGACCTCAATAAGCCATTCGCGTTGGTTGGGTCTGATCCCCGCTGTGACGTTCAAATCGGCGATTCCAAATTGCCCTCGGTGGTCTATTTGGTCGTTGCGTGTGGAGATCGAATCGAGGTTTGGCCCACCTGCCCACTTGCGTTTCCGATTTGGGGGCGAGTCAACAAGAATCACATCTTGCTGGTCGGAAAATGTCGGATCCAATTCTATTTCAAAGAGGACCAGGAATCGGACTTCAGTTTCGTCGCCGAGTTGGATGACGATAGTGCCGACATCAGTCAAGATAACTTCGAACAGGATACGTCTGCGGCTTCGAAGAATGCTGGAAGCCATGCGAACGTCGCGGTTTCTTCGGAGGCGATGCCGACGGCGAAGCTGATTTTGGATTGGGGGCGGGGACCCCGATATAAGTCTCTCAACCGCAACGTTTCGATTATCGGCGAAGACCATCCCAGTCTGATTCGACTTCACCACGCCGACCTGTACCGCTGTGACCATGGGGTTGTTTGCTTCGGCGATGATGTTTGGTTGATTGAGTTGCATCCCGACCGGGCCGCTGCGAATGACCCGCTGATTCGCCAGATCCGGCCTGGAGATCCGTCTGCCCTGGTTGGTGGGATTCACTTGTGGGTCGAGGGTGCGGAGCCGGTGGCACTTGAGTCTTTGACGAGGTCACCGGAGCCCGTTGGACGCAAACCGATCGAAGGACCGTTGGAGGAAGTCAGAGAGCCGTTGGAGGAATCTGTTGCTAACGCGGTTCAGTCCACGATGAGCCAGGATGACGCAACAGCCACCGGTCCTGAAAATGCCGTCGGTCCCGCAAAAGCCATCGTCCAGGAATCGTATTCCGCGACAACGCCGGTGAGTCCAACCACTGCCAGCCCAGAAGTAACCGAGCGGGTGAACTCGGTCCCAGATGTTCCGCAGCGAGCGATGGTCACGGCTGGGACGGGCGTTATCGAGCCCGAATCGGACAGCGATATTCGTCGCCGAGTCTCGACGGTCGAGCGAACTTCGCACGATGAAGCGGAAAGCATCACGATGGAGCTGACCGATCGCTTACTGGAAACCAATGCCCGAAAATCGTTTCGCAGACGAGCGTTAAAGATCTCCGGCATTTCCGCACTCGCCATTATCGCGATCGGTGTCGTCATCGGGATCCTGGCCTATGGGGTGATGCCAATTATCCGATCGATTTACGGCGATTAAAAAGTTTCAGGTTCCAAGTTCCAAGTTCCAA
>JAGQPO010000741.1 GCA_020426665.1 Planctomycetales bacterium | reverse complement strand
TGTACGAATTCCTCATCAGGTGATCTCGGGGACGCCGGGTTCTTCGATGCCACAAATCGCCCTTGCCCCGCCTCACCCCTATTTGATTGCTCGCGAGACTTCGCCGGCCGACATGATCGATCCGACGGATCCGCTTGCCCAAGGGGCAACCTGTCCGACGACGTTTCCACATCAAGCCGATGCGGCTGTCGGTTCGGCACCAGGCGGCACAAAGTACTTGAACCGTTATGGCCGGTTTACGATGAAGACGTTTGTGCGGCCGGAGTTCAATCTGGCCGATCGCGTCAGTGATTTTGGAGCCGGCGGGACGTCGATTGTTTCAATCAACCGTGGCGGATCGGATGTAATTGCCAAAGACGTGGTCGGGTTTGACGTGCAAATCTATGACCCGAGCGCCCCACGATACGTTTGGGTCGGGCAAGACACGTTTCCGGGCGGCCCCGGCGATGATGACGGCGACAACACGGTGGCGGTCCCCGCAATCAACGAAGCCGATGAATTGGGATGGCCGGGAACCGACGATGAACTGTTAACCGTCAACAGTCCACGGCTGGACGAAATTTTTATCAACAACGGAAATCGTACGCCCACGCAGTGGAATGACCTAACACCGCGTTTGCCGTTCTTCCAAGTCGACGCCGGCGATTTCGTTGACCTGGGATACATGCACCTTGCCGGCGGACCGCTCAGGGGACTGACGCAATTTGACGAACAGGGCAATGTGATCGCGAGTACCATCCAACGGCTCGGCGAATTCAAAAGTGAGTTCAGTGGGTTTACCGACGCCAATACCGTCATCGCCGGCATGGGTGTCGGGCCGGCTTACCAATCGACCTTCCCCGTCTCGTGGGAATCCAGCGGGCGAATGATCATTCGAACCAACGGCGACGGACGGCTTTCGTCGTTTTACCAGCCGGTCTACGACACCTGGACCAACAGCTATTCGACCGACAGTTTTGACCAAGAGGGACGCGCTTTCGGAACAACCGCCGGAGCGACTTACGCGGTTGAGATCGGAGGGGTTACCGCGGGCGTCGCTCCGATGAACGAGAGTCGATCAAGCCAGTACACGGCCGCCAACACGACACCGGCCCTGACCACGGTTCCCAGGAATACCGTGATTCGACGCTGGAGCTCGTTCGACAATTCGTTTACTAACTCTGGTCAGTTCGCCGATCAATCCGCCGGCGTTCAGCAAACCGTAAACCAGGGATCTGCGACACCAATTACACTTAGTCCCCCGGTGACCGAGCCCCTTCACGCGATCAAGATTTCGATCCGCTTGAATGATATTCCGGCCGAAACGATTCGCCAGCAAACCGTGATTCAGGAGTTTTAGTTGTCGGGGTTAGTCGTTGATCGCTCCGCGATCAGACGCTTTGATCGCGGAGCGATCAGCGACATTGAAATGGTCGGTTTCTCGGAACAAAGCACTGGGAACACGCGATGATGCCTCGCTCGTTTATCGTATTGCTGGTCGCCGTTGGTTGTTGCGCCCGCGCGATGATGTTGGTTGATGGTGGAGATGGGATCATCGAAACGGCGGCGATTGATCGCGATGGTTTGGAAGTTGAACTGAACAACGCCGCCAAGAAATCTGGGCGAGATTTTGAGGTCTTGCCGCTCTGCTATTCGCCGACGGCAGCAATCGTCCTGGGAGTCGGTCGCGACGGCAAACCCGGTCGCAAGAATAAAGACGACAACCGCAACGGAGTCATTGATGACCGTGGCGAACTTGGGGCCGTCGGCAGCGACGATCGCTGCGCCGGGCCGCTGGACGATGGGTACGATTTGATGCTGAACGATCCGAATTCGTTTGCGATTTCAACGGGCACGTACGTCGTCTGCCAAGCTGGGAAAACGCCGGATCGATATCTTTCGGATCGCTGGGGCTGGTTTGTCGCGGATCCAGATTGAATGGTTGGCGACAGGAATATGGTTGGAATTCGATCCAGGTAAGACGTTGTTGGGAGTCCCTCGCTGACGCATTCGGGTTGTGAAGTCAAGGAGTCCCTCGCTGACGCATTCGGGTTGTGAAGTCAGGGAGTCCCTCTTCGATCAGAGACGCAGCATGAGTGTTGGTGTACAGGCTTTAGCCGCCCTTTGTCGCTGCTACGCAGCGACAGGGAATCGCCTAAAGGCTAGACACCAACGGTGATGCCCGGTCCATTCGTGTTCATTAAGGTAACAGTTGGGGCCATTGCTAACGCGGGATTCGCAAAAGCGGAACTTCAAAAATGACGCGTTCGGGTTGTGGAGTCGGGCGTTATTCGTGGACGGCTACTAACTTGGAATCATTCACCGGTGCAGCGACCGGGCATGTGATTCCAAGATCGTTCAACAGCAGTCGGGTGGTGATGCGGCTGGATTCGTAGATGACCGGCAGTCCGCTGCCTGGATGGGTTCCGCCGCCGACCAAATAGACTCCGCCGAGTTCTTTGAATCGGTTCTGCGGACGCTTGTGCAACATCTGACCCAGGTTGTGCGCCAAGTTGAAAGTGGCGCCTTTGTAGATGGCGTAATTTTCGTTCCAGCACTGTGGAGTGATCATGTGCTCGGTTCGAATTCGATCCCTCAAATCTTCTAAACCGATCGCAGCCATCCGGTCCAATGTTAATTCTCGAAACGCAGGAGCCTGTTTCGCCCAATCGATTGACCCGGTTTGATGGGTGACGGGGACCAGCACATAGAGAGTGCTGTGTCCCGGCGGAGCCAGCGATGGATCGGTGACGCAGGCGTTTTGGACATAGAACGAAGGATCCCGGCTGAGCGAATGCGTTTGTTCGATCTCACGAAGATTGTTTTCGTAGTCTTCGCTGATGTGGATATTGTGGTGCGGCAGGTCGTCGTAAACACCTTCGATCCCCAGGTACAGCATGAACGTGCTGCATGAAAACCGCTTCTTTGCGATCGATTCGTCTGTCCAACGTCTTCGTTTTGCGTTTGGCACCGTGCGCGTGATCCATTCGGCAAAGTCTGCGTTGACGACGAATGCGTCGGCCTCGTAATTGGATTTATCGGTCGTCAGCGATTTGACGTGTCGGCCTTCCATTTCGACGCCGCGTACGGGTTCACCGTAATGAAACTTAACCCCCAACTCGATCGCAATCTCCTCCATCCGTTCACTGACGCGACTGCATCCTCCGATGGGATGCCAGACGCCGTGTTCATATTCCAAAAACGACAGGATGCTGAACAGGCTGGGGCAATTGAACGGAGACATTCCCAAGTACTTTGATTGAAACGCAAATGCAATCACAAGTCTGGGGTCACTGAAGTAACGTTCCAGTTCATTGCCGAGCGATCGCAGTGGATGCAGATGTTTCGCCGCGCTGATCAACGAGGGACGCATCAGGTCCGCGACTGAGGAGAATGGCGACTCCAGAATCGGGCGGAACTTTTCAAGTTTGATTCGATTGTCATCCATGTAACGGCGCAGAGCCCCGACGTCTGCCGGCGAGAGCTGACCAATTTGGCGATCCATTTCGTCCAAGTCCGGCGTGCAATCCAATTGTCCGCCCGCGCCAAACGTTAATCGGTATTGTGGATCCAACCGTCGCATCGGAACCTCGTCCATCAAGTCGTAGCCGACCGACGCGAAGATTTCCGTCAAGACTCTGGGATACAAAAAGAACGTCGGCCCACAATCGAATCGATAGCCGTCACGAACAATCGCCGATGTGCGACCGCCGGGACGATCCATGCGTTCCAACACGGTGACGTCGCATCCGGCGTGGGCCAATTGCATCGCAGCGGCCAAACCACCAGGACCGGCACCGACCACGACGACCTTGCGTTTCACCACAGATGTTTTTCCTTGCAGAGCATTCCAGTTTGTCGTTGATCGCTCCGCGATCTGAACGCTTTGATCGCGGAGCGATCAACGACGACGAAACCTACGGGCAACCCTAATACGTCCCCTTTTGGATTCCAGCTTCGATCTGGCGGCGCACCAACGTGTCTAATTCGACATCGTCCCTGGGCGACCCGTCGATTTCCGCCCGATCTGCGGCGACTTTCGCATTCTGCACCACAGTCTTAACAGATCCGACGTCCAGCGTGTCGACCAGAGGAGCCACCTCGCCCTGGAATTCGTTTTGAAGGACCGGAGATAGAATATGCGAGAAGTCAAGGGTCGTGATCTTGTTCTGCTCCACGCCCTTGCGAAGACGAACGAATTGGGTCGCATCGTCACTGCCAAATTCGTCCGCGTGATCGATGACGAACTTTTCGACTCGGCGGATTTGGCCCCATTGAAGAACCGGTAATCGAGACATCCGCTGCATGACACCCGAGGCTTGCCAACCTTCGTATCGGCCGCGCTGAAGGTTGTCGGCAAACTCGCTGAGCAATTTCACCGTTCGGGCCTTTTCTTCCGGCGCGAGCAAGCTCTGTTCAACCGCCGGAATGTAGCTGCCACGCATCGACCGCAGCGCCAGCACGTCCTGTTTCTGGAAGATCAACCACGTCATAAAGCCACAAAAGATGAACCCGACGATGCCCATTAACACGGACACCGCGAGAATCGCCGGCATGCAGCCGGGCCCTTCATCGACGGGCCCGTGGTCGCTCGGCCCGTGGTCGCTCAGCCCGTCGTCGCTTGATTCGGCGGGTTCGTTCACAGCCATTTCCTAGTGCTTCGTTCCAACAGAGAATGGGGGTTTCGATGGTAGCGGAAGTCGTCAAGACTTTCGGCGATTCCTGACTCCGCCACGAAAGTCTTGACGACTGCCGCTACGTTCCAAACCTAAGTTTTATCTTTAACGGACCACCAGCGTTTCGTCATGTACGACGGACTTCCAGTCCGT
>JAGQPO010000740.1 GCA_020426665.1 Planctomycetales bacterium | reverse complement strand
CAACAACAGTGTTGAAATTGAAAAGGCCAAGAACAATTTCTTTGTCTCGCTGGTGCGATTCAATCAGGAATCAAAAAGCTGGGTTAAGCCGACGGCATCACAATGGAATACCAATCAAATCAACTGGCGCGACGATTTTCCCAGTTCGGTGTCTAACGCAATCGCGACAACCTTTGAGCGTCAGTTGGCAGAAACCCCCGATCATGAAGCGACGCTTCGGGTAATGCAAACCTATTACCATCGGATCCACGACGTTCCCGATAAACGACGCATGATCCTGGTTCGTCTGAGGGAGATTTATCAGAAACGCGGCGAGACATTTGACATCGAATCGGAAATGGACTTTGCGTCACTGCAACTCGCGGCCGGCCAACAGAGGCAGGCGGCTGAGATCTATTCCGCGCTGGGAAGTCAATTCAGGGGATTGCGAGCTTCCACGTTCTTCCTGCTGGAGGCCAAAGCGTGGATCGCCGACGGTGACCAGGACAAAGCGACATTGGCGCTTAATAAATCCTACAAACAATGCATCAGCGAGCAGCAATCGACGACTGGTTTTCAACTGGACCAGATTGGAGACGCCTTTGTCTCGGTCAATCAAAACAAAGACGCGATCGAGTGTTACAAGCGTGCATTGCGTTTCGAAAAGAACCCTACGCAATTTCAACTCCTTCAGGGTAAGCTCGCAAAGTTGGTTGATGCTTCACGCCCAGTCGCCGAGCCGATGGTGCAAGAGGAGACTGTCGAAGATTTGCTCGACCCGAAACGCAAGTTTCAACTGGAAGCACAAAACCTTGAAGCGCGAGCGACAGGCAGTGCCAGCAGCGTCTTTATGACGATGACGGCCGCCGCGGATGCATGGATCAAAGCCGAGGATGTTGAACGGGCCGAAAAGGCGCTGAAGAAAGCGGTCGTCGCACAACGGCGAATTACGGATACCAGCCGAAGTCGAAACGAAGCACAACTTGCCGATTTGTTCCGCCGGATCGGTCAAAACCAGCAGGCCGTGGACCACTACCTGCAATCGCTCAAAATTACACCCTACGAGACGGATATCGAAAAGTATCAAATCGAAATCGCCGCGCTGACACAGGAGGATTCGACGATTTCGATCGCGGACGATGATCGCGCGTTGCTTGATCCAAAATATAAATTTCGAGTCCAGGCTAGACAGGCGGAAAACCAGACGTCTTACGGCGACGAAAACAAAGCAACAAACCTGATGCGAGCCTGTGAATTCTGGGCCAAGGCCGGTGACAAGGACGACGTGCTTCGTTGTGGACTGGCCGCGGAATCATCGATCGGGAAAATCGTTTCCGATTCGCCAAATCCGCCGCAAGAACGCCACTATGCAAAACTGGCAAAGATCTATCTGGACGCAGAATTAAATGAGCCCGGTGTGCGATGTCTGGTCGCGGCAATCACATTCGCCCCCAGAGACGACCAAGCCGTCAAGTATCATCAGGAAGCGAAGGCCGTTGCCGAACGAAACGGATTTGCAATGCCTGAACTGGACGCGAAAGCGGCCGTCAAACTAGATCCGTTGAACCGATACCGAGTCCAGGCTGCGAAAGATGAACAGGACGCGGCAAAACAAACCGGTTCTGGCGCAATGTATCGTCTGATGTCGGCGATCAAAAATTGGATCAAGGCCGAGGAGAAGGACGAAGCCATTCGGACGGCCAATCAGTACGCCCGGCTATTGTTGGCTGATAAGTCCGATTCCGGTTTCGACCGCAAATGCGAAGACCTCGGGGACATCTTCGTCCAATTGGAGCGCGCCGATGCGGCAAAGAAATGCTTCGAAGAAGCGATCCAGGCTACGAAGTATGACTTCCGCAAAGAGTCTATTCAGAAAAAAATCGATGCCCTTTGATCATCGTTTGGCTGTGGGAATGGCCGTGGTTTCGGCCGGAAGTTTCTTCCCCAACAGCCGCACCATCACAGTCGCTTTTGTGTCGCCCTCGGGAATCCAATACCCATTCCCGGCGAAGGTCGGTCGGGCGACGCCGTCGGTCAGGGCGTTTTGGTCGTCCAAGTGAATCGGCAGCGTTTCGATGCTGGACACTTCGCAAGGTCGATTCTTTGCGATGTTGTCTTCACCTAGAAAGACTTCAATCTCGGCAAGACCACCGCCGTCGCCGGTCCATTTCATAAGCTCAACCGACACGGTATCAAAAACGACATCCGGCAGCCGAATCGGATTGTTGGGTTGTTTACGATTAAGTTTGACGTTCTTGCGAGTCCAAACGACGTTGGGACCGTTCAGTAGTTCGATGGTGACCGTCGTGGTGAATCGCTTGTGAAGGTTTTGGTCGATCGGTAGATTCCAAATCACCATTCCGATCCGTCCGCGATTGGCATTGAACTTGGCTTTCAGATTGGCGGTCTCGGTTGCGAGGCGAAACTTTTCGTTGCTGTCTGACATCGCGTCATCGTATTTTTTCTTGGCGTCGGCGATCTTCAATTCAAACTCGCGATTGTTTTCACGCATCGCAGCTTCCGCATTTTGCTGGGCTTCAATGATCGCGCGTTGACTGTCGGCCTTTGCCGATTCGGTCAATCCATTAATAACCGCCAAAAACTCCTCCCGGCCAAATTCATTCCCTTTCGCAACCGATTCCCGAGCTTCCTTTAGGCTCTTTCGGTAACCGGCCAGTTGCCCCTTGGCAAGCATGTCGGCCTGAGCCGTGAGGCCTCGCTCGCGTATCTGCGCGACCGTCTTTTCCACTCGTTCCGTGGCATCGGCCAATTGCTGAAGGTACCGTTTTGATTCTTCAGACGGTTCCTTGGTCTGTTGTGAGAACGTTGTTTCGACGCCGGCCAAAATCAAGCATGAAGAAATAAAGAAAAGGGCCGTGATTCGTTTCATCGGATTAGTAATCAGAAAAGGAGGCGCATCGTAACAGTGCCATCGTTTTATCAGGTGCGGACAACGCGAACAAGTTTGACGCCGGTTGGGTGTCGGGAAGCCAACACAATTACTTCTTGCGATATTGTGGTTTCGCTTCGGGTTGTTCGTCCAGTTTGGCTCGCAAAGCGGCAACGACTTCAGGTGATTGATCCGCAATGTTTTTCGTTTCCAGCGGATCACTCTTGTAGTCGTACAGTTCGATTTCCGCAGAATCGGGCGCCGCGCCTGTCACTTTCCATTCCACCATCCGAAAACGTTCGTTCCGAATCGCGCGTCCGAGCCGATTGCCGCGCGGGTAAACATGGGTTACGAAATCGCGGGTCTTCTCGTGTGGTTTGCGGACGACTGCCGCGAAACTTTTACCGTCGATTCCACTGGGTGCCGGCAGCCCCGCCAATTCACAAAGAGTCGGGTAGATGTCAACGGTTTCGACCATCGACTCGGTCGCAACGCCCTTGGCACTCTGGGGCGATGCGACAATAACCGGAATCC
>JAGQPO010000739.1 GCA_020426665.1 Planctomycetales bacterium | reverse complement strand
AAAGCGCAACTTCAGAACATGTACCGCAGGTTGATCAACGAAAGAGTTTTAATTTGATCGGCGTGCCGGCTTCACCGTCGGATTCTGTCTCAGCCTGGGAACTGAGTTTCGCTCTGGTCGAGTTCACGAAGCTCTCCAGTTGCTCCAACTCAGTCCTGGATTGGTGGGGCGTCTGGTTGATCCGATTGGTCACGACGACAATCGTGTCCCGTGGCTTCGACGATTCGATCGCCCACTGGATCGCGTTGGCCTGGTCCGCGATCAGTCGAATCGCGGCACACTCTTTAACGCCATCCAACAACTGATGAGTGCGTTGCAAGAACGCGTCTCCCTGGTTCGGTTTTGAGGTCACGACACAGTGATGTGCGTGACGCTCGATCGAGTGTCCGAAACGGGCCAAGGTTTCATCACATTCGTCTTCGCCGATCGCCAATACACACCACACTGTTCCGCCAGCTCCAGTCGCCTTGGCCGTCCGCAACGCCTGGTTCAACCGATCGACCGATCCGCCCGTTTCAAGAACAACCGTGGCGTGGCCAAAGTCGACCAATCGCTGGCCACGACCGGGGATTGAACGCAGCGAGGAAAGATGCTCGGCAATCTCGTGTGGCGAGTGTCCCAACAGCCCGCCGAGTGCGGCGGTGGCGGCAAGATTGGAAGCCATCGATCGCCCACACAGCGGTGTTTCCATCATCGCGCTGGTGTCGCCGCTGGTCAGCATGATCGTTGACATGCCACCCGACTGATCAACGATGATCGCACTATTGTCGGTGTCGGCGTTTGTTCCGTATGGCAGCCACTTGCACCGTGACTCTTCCAGCATTCGCGTCGTTCGAACATCACCGGCCGGTGCAATCACAACGCCCGACGCCGTCAAACGCTCCAACATGCACTGCAAACCACAGGGGCCGAAATCGTCGGACAGCTCTCGCTTCCCCGTCACCATCAACACATCAAATTCCATCGAATCGTAGTGACCATCGCGCGCCGCGGTTTCGTCTATTTCGATGATGGCTATCCGGCTTAAACAATCGCTGGACTCGGCAATCCAATTGATCAGGTCGGCGCCGACAGGCACTTGTCGCGTCGACGTCTCACTGACCACGCCGTCGCTTGAACCCAAATCGCATTGGTAAGCCGTTCGAACCCCCAACGCCTTTGTCAATGTCGCGGTTAACAAGCAAGTTGACGTCTTTCCGCTGCGTCCCAACACGCCAACTGTCAACAGCTTGCGGTCGGGGCGTTCATTTGCGACCGATGCGATTCTGGCCAACGCATGATCGACGCTGCCGACGATACACTGCGGCAGTGGACAAGGCAGCAATTGTTCGGTCAGCATGCCACTCGCGCCACGTGCCAACGCTTCGGCGATCAACACATTCGGGTCACCTTCGCCGATGCGATACAAAACCGTGTCGCCCGGTTCACATTCCCCAACCTCTCGTGCGATCGATGTGACCGCAACGTCATCACAAGCGAAAAACCGTGCTTCAGGAAACAAAGACGCAAGCATGATCGGACTTGTCCTGTCATCCGTTTCGACACAGAACTGGTCCATCGATGCAGCGGACATCGTCGGCACCTTGCGGGTTGCTGAACCAGCCAGCATCGGAATGGACCGAGTCGCAGATTTGTTACCGGTGTGGGTGCGAAAAGAAACGCGCTGACGAACGTCGAATGCGTGTCGCATAAGATGGCCTCCGTGCACATCGAAAGTACGGCTGACGCGAATTCGGAAAGCGATCCATTCCCTTTCCTTTCACATTCGCGATGCACGCAGATTGTTCTTGTATTGGCAAACCGGTCAAGACGAATTTTCTGCGTCACCCATCCGCGGCTACATCAACCCTGCGTCTCGCAACATCATCTGAAGATCGTCCCACGCCGCTTTTTTCGCGGCCGGCGCTCGCAATAGGTACGAAGGGTGATAAGTCACGACGACTTTGCTATCAAAGTATCGATGGAATTTTCCTCGCAACATTCCGACGGACAGTTTGCTGCGCAGAAGCGACTGGGCGCTGATCAACCCCAGGCAAACGATGTATTCCGGCCGCAAAGTGTTGAGTTGAGCTTCGAAGTATTCGCGACAGTTTTCAATTTCGGTTGGTTCGGGATTTCGATTGTTCGGAGGTCGGCACTTGACGGTGTTCATGATGTAAACGTCTTCGCGCGAGAACTTGCACGCCTGAATCATCTTTGTCAGCAATTGGCCTGCCTTGCCGACAAACGGGCGTCCCGAAAGATCTTCGTCACGGCCCGGACCTTCGCCGAAGAAGACGACGCGCGGATTCAATTTGCCTTCGCCGAACACCGTTTTGGTTCGGCACTTTGACAGAATTTCACATCGGTTGCACGCCGCAACTTGATCGGACAGCTGGCCCAGCAACGTGCTGCGTTCATCCAACGGAAGCGACGATCCCGGATAGTGCTGGGAAGCGTTGGTTTGATCGACGGTCAACGTAAACGATTCGGAGCGCGTCGAACGATCCGGCGCCGGCGCCATCGGAACCGTTGCCGCGGGTTCCACGGCGCGGGAATCTGGCACTTCGCCGGCGGTTCGGACTGTCGCGTCCACGAGGCCTGAGTCATCGCTTTGGGCTGGCCCACCGTGCGAACGATGAAACTGTGCCGCCAGGGTTTCGACGGCGTCCAAATTTGGCGCGGGCAACCATTCGGCACCCATTCGAGCTAGATGGGCGGCCAATTCGGCGGCTTGCCAAAGGGTCTCGGCGGGATCGGGTCCGTTTTTCGAATCAGTTTCTTGCGTCATGCTGACATAGATAACACACGCCCTACTTGTTTTGCACCACTGCGTTTAACATACCACGTTCGTAGTGCCCTCCGTTTTTACGTTTCCCAGTCTGACAGCCCGTTCCATGCCCGTTCCACAAGTCGCGATAGTTGGCCGCCCCAACGTCGGCAAAAGCAGCCTTTTTAACTGGCTTGCCCGCCGGCGACTGGCCATTGTGGACGATTACGAGGGTGTGACTCGGGACCGAATGACAACGCTGATCGAGTCGGAGGATAAATTTTTCGAGCTGACCGACACGGGGGGTTTGGGGATCGAAGACCCAGATGATTTGACCGCCGACGTTCGCCGCCAGATTGAATTTGCGATCAATTCCGCCGACGTGATCCTGTTGGTGGTCGACATTCAAACCGGCGTGATGCCGCTGGATGAGATGGTGGTGGAACGGTTGCGGGCAGTCGAACGGCCGGTGATCTTGGTCGCCAACAAGGCCGACCAGGCTCACCACGACGCCCACGCGGACGAATTCCATCGTCTCGGCCGAGGCCGTCTGATCACGGTCAGCACGACTCAAAATCGGAATCGCGATGAATTGCTGGAGTTGATCCGAGATCGGTTACCGCCGTCCGACGAAACGTTCACCGAACCGACGATGAAATTGACGATTGTCGGTCGTCGCAACGTCGGCAAAAGCACCTTCGTCAACACCTTGGCGGAATCGGAACGGATGATTGTCAGTGAAGTTCCCGGAACGACCCGCGACAGTGTTGATGTTCATTTTGAAGTTGACGGACAGACGTTTATCGCGATCGACACGCCGGGTTTGCGCAAACGAAAAAGCCAACGCACGGACTTGGAATATTACGGGATGCACCGCGCCCAGCGAAGCATCCGTCGCGCCGATGTCGTATTAATGTTCTTTGACGCCGCCGAGACGGTCAGCAAAGTCGATAAACAATTGATCGGGTATATCATCGACAACTACAAACCATGCGTTTTTGTCGTGAACAAGTGGGATCAATTGATGGGCAGCGTCCCGACGGAACGTTGGGTCCGGTACCTGCGTCGTCAATTTCCGACTCTTTCGTACGCACCGATTGCGTTCATCACCGGCCAATCAGGCAAAAACGTGAAAGCGTTGCTGAACCATTCGACCATGTTGTTCAAACAAGCGCGCGAACGCGTTTCGACCGGTCAATTGAATCGTTTGCTACGCGCAGCGATCGAAGCCCATCAACCGCCTTTGTACCAGAACCGACGTCCCAAAGTTTACTATGCGACACAGGTTGCCAGCGAACCGCCAACGATTGTAATCATGTGCAACGAACCGAAGGCTTTCGCGAATGATTACCAACGATATTTATTGAGCGTGCTGCGCGATCATCTGAAATTTGGCGAAGTGCCGATCAAACTGTATTTACAGAAACGGGCCAGGAACGACACCGAGGATGCGATCAACAGTTAAAGTCAGCGACGCAACTGTACGACTGATTGCATTCTGCCTGCTGGGCGTTGCGTTGGCGGCCGCCGGCGGGCGGCTTTCGGTTCACACGGTCAACGACACACCCAGCTATTTGAATTACCCGCTGGGTTCTCTACACGACGCGTTGTTGTCGATTCGCACGCCTGGATATCCGATCTTTTTGGCGGTCGTGTCCGCGACCGTCGGACTGCAATTTGTCCCTGTCATCCAGGTGCTTTTGCATGCGGTTGTGTCGTGGTTTTTCGGCGAGGAATTGATCCGTCGTGGAATGCCCTTGCGTGGGGCGATCGCTGCCGCGGTCTCGGTAATGATCGGTTGCACCGCGGTCGACCACATCCAAACCATCAGCACCGATGCACCGGCGGCGTCGTTGGGGGTTCTGACGGCGACCTTCTTGATGCGTGCCTGTCGCACGTCGTCGTTGGCCGATATGATCGCCTGTGCCGTTGTTGCGACCGCCACGATTTTTGTACGCCCGGCGTACCTGTTCTTGATACCATGGATCGCGTTTGCCGGTTGGTTGCTCGTTGAGCGCCCGGCACGAAGAACGATTGGACTGAGAATCGCGATCGCGGTCGCCCTGGTCGTCCTCGGATGGATGTCGATGCGAAAGATCATTGTCTCAGAGTTCGCGATCGCGCCCTTCGGACACCAAAACCTGTCAGCGATTCTTGTTCAGACCGTGACGCCCGAAACGTTGCGTCAACTTCCCGGCGAATCAGGCGATCTTGGACGAATGATCGCCGACCAATTGGAACGAGACGGATACCAGCTGCCCGCCGATAATGCCGGGGGCATCCCCACGTTGACGATGGAAACGCAGTGGGACGTGATCAATTATGGCGTCGTCTGGCCGATCGCCCGTGACCGCTATGCCGATCAGGACGCATTGGGAATTCACGCACCGGCCGTCCTTGTGCATCGTCGAATCGGGGCACTCAACGGCGCGATTCTGTCGGCTTCGCCTCGCGGTTATCTTCGCTGGATCGTGCTGGCAATCCGCCGCAGCGTTTGGGGCACGGCGGCCAACATCGCGATGCATCCGATTTTTCTGCCGATCATCTTGGCGGGGCTGGTTTGGGTGGTGATCCGATCAAGTCAGCGAATACCGTTATCGCCGATCGTGCTTCCTGAGGGGTGGGCGGCACTTGCCATCGTCGCCATCACCTATGCCGCAATGGGGATCGGTTTTGTGATTCTTTCCAGCCCTCCGTTGGGTCGATTCGCTGACGCCGCGGCGATCTTTCTGCCGGGATTGGTTGCCAGTCTGTTCGTCGGTGGCCGACCGGTGATTGATGACGGCGGACATCAATCGACGAGCCCACGATCAATGACCTCTCGTTGACCCTGCGCCACACGAAAACCGCTGACAATCAAACGACATTAGCCGACTCGCGCGAGCGTTCGGGCGCGAACGCGGAAGATCCCCGCGAAGGGCAAGAGCGTAGATCTCGGTGGTGGCCGCAACATTAAAAAAAACAGCGAACGAATTGTCACGGGCCAACGCCACGGGAAAGTCTGCGG
>JAGQPO010000738.1 GCA_020426665.1 Planctomycetales bacterium | reverse complement strand
GCCGACGGCAGTTTCTGTATCGCCCTCTGGGCTATCACAAGGCGCATCATCAAAAGACCGTCACCGACGACAGACGCGTCCGCGTTGAATACAATGATCGATTCGTCTTGGCCGTATGCTGCGGTCATCTCGTTTTCGACCTTCTAAACATTGTCGTGGGTTATCGAAATGAAACTGGTGTCAACGCATCTCCTTCTCGCCTGTGCCACCACTTTACTCCTATGCCAGTCGATCACCGTTGCAGCGGACTCCGTCTTCGAAACCGACGATGTGGCCGGCCCGGCGAAAGCAAAACTGGTTCTGGAAACCGGTGCTGGCGAAGGACCGGCATGGCACGGCGACAAAGGCTTGTTTTTTAGCGGACACGATGGCATCACATTGTTGAATCGGGAAGGCAACACGAAGCTTTTCATGCCCGATGCCGGATCCAATGGTTTATTGTTCGACCGAGAAGGACGGCTGTTGATCTGTCAGCCGAAGTTCCGGCGCGTCAGTCGTTTGGACGTCAATACTGGCACTTTGACTGTGTTGACGGATGCCTTTGAAGGCATGAAATACAACCAGCCCAACGACATCACCGTCGATTCAAAGGGACGCGTGTATTTTTCGGACCCGAAATATGGCGAACGCGACTCGATGGAAATGCGTGACCGGGACGGGAAGATCGTCGAGGGTGTTTATCGGATTGATACCGACGGTAAAGTCTCACGTGTCATCACCCAACAAGTCGATCGTCCCAACGGCGTCCTCGTGACACCAGACGAACAATATCTGTTTGTAGCCGACAACAATAACAACGAAGTCGGAGCAGCCCGTAAACTTTGGCGGTTCAAATTGCTTTCCGACGGAACGGTAGATGACACATCAAAGAAGCTGATTTACGACTGGAAGACGGGACGCGGCCCGGACGGGATGGCGATCGATCAATTGGGCCGTCTGTACGTCGCTGGGGGACGTAACGTTGCAAACCTGCCCTATGAAACCGCCGACGAATTTAAAGGTGGCATCTACGTCTTTTCGAACTCGGGAGAATTAATCGAATTCGTTGCAATCGGACGAGACGAAGTGACCAATTGCTCGTTCGGCGGAAACGATCTGCGCACGCTGTACATCACCGCCGGCGGGACCCTGTGGAGTATTCGAACCAAGGAGCCGGGAGTCACCGCGCTGCGGCATTAAGGTGTCACGGCCCAATCCATTACGCAGCCATCGCCTTCGACTCACTTTCCGTCGTTGTGCCGCGGTTTCGTGCGCGACGCCACAGCGCAGCGATTTCGGTAAACAGGTTAGGCGCGATCGTCCGGTGATAAGGCGAATCGGCCGGCAGCCCCGCCACAAGTCGGCGATGTGCCTCGCCTAGATTGTGGTACGGCAAGCGGGGGAACAGATGGTGCAACGCATGGTATCGGGTTCCGGTCGGACCCCATAATTCGCTGATCCAAGGATGGTGCGGGTAATTGACCGAATCCAACAATTGTTCTTCGAACGTCATCTCGCTACCGTCACCCGTCCATCGATGGGCACCAAGCGTTCGTACTTCGTTCAAGGTCAACAGCCCGATTGCAACAAAATAAGCCGCAACCCAAACCGGATCAAACCACACGCCGGTCACAAGCTTGTGGCGAAATATTAATCCGAGTCCCATCAGAAAACAAAAGAACTCTTGCATCACAACGATGCGCATCACTTTAGGAGATGCATCGTCGCGTTCATAAAATGGATCGACCAGCATCGTCGACGCATGACGATGCACAAATGCTCTCGCGCCGGGGATCAGCCAACAGATCGGACTCAGAACCACAAAGCGAAACAACCCCAAGAACGGGATGACCAGCGCCTGAGCGATGAATCCGACGATCAACCACCGACTATGATGGCTTAATGACAGGTATTCGCCATCGTGGTCGGTCCCGTAGTGCTTTCGTCGATGGTGATCGACGTGGGGGTAATACAGAAACGATGGAATGAACAATGGGATCCCACACAGGGCATTCCAGGCGATTCGGAATCCTTTGAATCCTTCCGTCGGCAAATGAACCAGTTCATGAATGAACATCGCCGATCGCATGAATAACAAGACGGTGGCCAGGTAAGAAACAACAACCACGGGAATCACCCACGGTGCCGGCCAAAACAGTCGAGGGACATGCACGGTGGCATGCAACGCAATGAACCCGCCAAAAATCGACAGCAGAAAGTCTGTCCAATAGATTCGCGGATTTGGATTCGCCAGGTCTCCGATCAGACTTCGCGCTTGGGAAAATGAAAATTTGCCTTCGGCACTGGATTCGTCACGTGGTTTGGATCGTGGCGTTATTTTGGTGTGGCCGGTTCCGCCGGCAATCTGGCGCGTGGTATCAGCAGACATCGCAGGAAAATCATGAAGTGGGTCGCGGAAGAATTCCACCGGAGCTGGTCGCAAAAATAGCTTCAGTGGGTAGAGTCCTCGTACTTCGCTATCGTCCTTGTCAAACGGTGTGATTCACTTTACCGTCATCACTTCCACACATTTTAGATTAGTTTTCGCTTAAGTGGCCATATTTTCCTCAATCTTAATGCTGCCATTATTGTCGCAGGGAGGCGTCTATGTCGCGTGACGGGATCTGTGACGCGTCGGCGCGCGATGTGGTCGTCATTGGCGCGGGAGCTGCCGGCCTGGTCGCTGCGGCAGAGGCCGCCCTGAGAGGTGCACGAGTTCAACTGCTGGAGAAGAATGCGAAAACCGGCGTCAAAATATTGATGTCCGGGGGAACTCGCTGCAATATCACGCAAGACACCGACGCAAAGGGAATTGCATCGGCGTTCGGTCCTGGAGGGCGGTTTTTGCAAAAATCAGTCGGCACTTTTGGTCCGGCCGACGTCGTGAAGATGTTTCATGACTGCGGCGTGGAGACGAAAGTTGAATCGACGGGCAAGGTCTTTCCGAAATCAGATCGCGCCGTACACGTTCGCGATGCACTGCTTCGACGTGCGACGCAAGCCGGAGTTCAGATCCATCTTCGCTGCGGAGTGACCGGAATCGAAAGAAACGCTGACCGCTGGCGCGTAAAGTCCGATACGGCATCTTTTGACTGTGATTCGTTGATCGTCACTTCGGGCGGCAAAAGCTGGCCCGCGTGTGGAACGACCGGTGATGCATACGCCTGGTTGCATCAACTCGGACACACGATCGTGCGCACGCGTCCCGCGCTTGTCCCTTTGGTCGGCGGCTTCGATTGGACTCACGCACTGTCCGGTCTTACCCTGGATGACTGCGTCGCATCGGTCTACGATCGCGCCGCGTGGGAAACAAAGGCTCCGTCGAAACGAAAGCCATTGGTCAGTCGTCGCAGCAGCTGGCTATTCACGCACCTGGGTTTTTCCGGGCCGGCGGCGATGGATGTTAGTGGCACGATCACGCAAGCGAAACATTTCGACGACGTGGTTTTGACCGTGGACCTGGTTCCTGATGTTTCGACTCAACGCGTCCACGCGGCACTTTCCGATCGGTCCGGCGGAGGGCGTCGAACAACGACCGCAGTGATCGGTGATTGGTTGCCCAGTCGGCTTGCCGAATCCATTGTCCGCAGCTGTCATGCAGAGACTTCGATCGCGGAACTTTCACGCGAAAAACAGACTGCACTGGTCGATGCGATCAAATCGGCGACCTTTCCGATCCAAGGGACACGGGGATTTGCCAAGGCCGAAGTCACCGCGGGAGGAGTAAAATTGTCTGAAGTCGATCCAAGGACGATGGAAAGCCGGATCGCAAACGGACTCTATATCGCGGGCGAGGTACTGGATGTCGATGGTTGGATCGGCGGCTATAACTTTCAAGCAGCATTCAGCACAGGACGGGCTGCCGGAATTGCAGCGAGCGAGCCGAGTTCGTCAGACCGTTGATGCGAAGTTGAATTCATGCCATCTGGTCTTTGGGGCTGGCCTGAATGAAAACTTTTGAAGTTGCGCTTTTCGATAGCCCAGCGGGCGAAAGATCACCTGCCGGGGGCGTCAGGCCCTGGAAAACAGGGCACTTGGAACGCAAGCCTCGGAGGGCGACACAACGCCACGATTTTGTATCGCCCTTATAGCTTCACCCT
>JAGQPO010000737.1 GCA_020426665.1 Planctomycetales bacterium | reverse complement strand
GGAAAACCAATCGCCGCTAGACATCGGTGTTCAAGTACCTGTATGGCGCCATCATTGGCGGAGGCGTGCTTGGCGCTGGAATCTGCGAGGAGATTGGCTGGCGAGGATTCGCGCTGCCACAGCTTCAGCGGAAATTCACGGCATTCACAAGCAGTGTGGTCATTGGAATCGCGTGGGGATTATGGCATTGGCCAAATTATCTCATCACTGCGCATCCCCATCCGTATGCCGCACTCGGGTTGTCCATCCCAGCCGGAATTGTCGCAGCATGCATTTACACGTGGGCATTCAATTCCACTGGAGGCAGTCTATTCACGGTCGTCGTGCTTCACGGAACTACTGTCACAAGAGCCGTAGGCTCCTCAAGCAACGATTCAATGTTTCCAATCATCGCAGCGGCCGTGAGTATCCTCATCGTGGTTGTAATCATATGGCGATACGGTCCTGGAAACATGTCTCCCTGTGAAAAAGTCGTTGTAGAACCCCGAGGGGCGAACGGCTTTCAATTGGGAAGCCCAACTACGCGTCTATAACTGTTTTCCGCGCAAGATTATGCGGAGTTACTCTGTCTACTTATGGATATTTCATTTAGCCCCAACCTGAATCAATGCCAGCGAGTCCTCCCGAAACCCGTGCCAGCCTGATTCTGCGACTGCAGAATGCCGACGATGTCGCGGCTTGGGATGAGTTTGTGAGGCTTTATGGTCCGGTGATCTATCGTGCAGCCAGGGCCCGTGACCTCCAACCGGCGGATGCGGAGAACCTCGTTCAGCAAGTCCTGCTGAGGGTTGCGCAATCGGTAACACGTTGGCTGGAGCGATCCGAGCGAGGCCCGTTTCGGGCATGGCTGCTGACGATTGCGCGGAACGAGGCGGTGAACATGCTGACGTTGCAAGCTACTCGTCCGCTTGGTGAAGATGGCGATGAACTGCGCAAGCGAGCCAAAAACCACGAAACCGCTAGAGAGCGACGTGCCATGACGGAAACGCGAACCCAATGTGATGACCACCAGCTGCTGGCAATGTTGCGTGCAGACGGCAACCTGCCCAGCCAGCAATCAATAGTCGAACACATTGAAGGCTGTGAACGATGCCAGGTCAGGCTTGCCGAACTGGCCGCAGGCAAGGACCAGTGGCAGAAGGTGGCCAGGGCATTGTCGGACCACGACGCCAATGACGACTCACTCGATTTCGAACTTGAACAAAACGTTATTCCTCGCCTCGCGCATCTCTGCGATCGTTCCGATCAGTGGAACAAGTCGATGGCCAGACAGTTGCTCGATCCACCGTCGCATCCGGAAATGCTTGGCCGACTTGGGCGATACGAGATCGAACGCCTGATCGGGTCAGGCGGGATGGGCATCGTGTTCAAGGCTCATGACACCGAATTGAACCGTCCTGTGGCGATCAAGATGTTGGCGCCGTATTTGGCATCCAGTGGTTCCGCCCGCAAGCGGTTTGCTCGCGCAGCGGCTGGCATCGTCGATGATTACGTAGTTCCGATTTACAATGTTGAATGGGAAAGAGATCCGCCGTTTCTCGTCATGCAATATGTTGCCGGCGGTTCGCTGCAGGAAAAACTCGATGGCAACGGTCCGTTGGAGGTCACCGAGATCGTGCGGATCGGTCTGCAGGCGGCGAAAGGATTATCGGCAGCGCACCACCAAGGATTGATCCATCGAGACGTAAAGCCTTCCAATATCCTGCTTGATGAAGGCGTGGAGCGGGCGCTATTGACAGACTTTGGTCTGGCCCGAACCGAAGACGACGCCCAACTAACTCGCAGCGGTTTCCAGCCCGGCACACCGCACTACATGTCTCCGGAGCAAGTACGTGGCGAGTCGATTGATGGACGCAGCGATTTGTTTGGACTGGGCTGTGTCATGTACGCATTGTGTACCGGCCGACCGCCATTTCGAGCTGATACCGGTTACGCTGTATTGCGACGTATTACCGACGATGCACCACGGTCGATACGCGAAGTCAATCCAGACATCCCGGACTGGCTGGAACAGATCGTCATGAAGTTGCTGGAAAAAGATCGTCACCAGCGTTATCAGTCGGCCGAAGAAATTGCTGAAACGTTAAGTGGCTGGCTTGCACATCTCCAGCAACCCAACACGATACCTGCTCCTGCAGTGCTCGCTGCATCTTCATCGAGCAATCAGCGAAATGGACGCGGGGCAATGGCGTATCTGCTGGGAGCCGCAGCCAGCCTGCTGCTTCTGTTTGCCGGAATCATGATCGTGCTGGAGACGGCGAAGGGGACGATTCGAATTGAGAGCGATCTCGATGGCGTTCCGATTCGGATTACCCAGGGCGACAAGGTGGTTGAATCACTGACTGTCACAAGGGACGGAGCATCCATACGCGTCGCCGCAGGCGACTATGTCGTCGAAGTTGGTGAGGGAATCGATGATATTCAGGTTGAAGGCAGTACGGTCTCGCTCGCACGACGCGGGTCGGAAGTCGTGCGAATCACGCAAGTGCAGAAGAATTTGCATGTTGAGTCGATGGAATCCGAAAGTGCCCTTCTAGCTCCGAACGATGACAACGCATCGTCATCGCAGGCAAAGTTTGGAGGAATCCGAATCACTGACAAGATGTGCAGGATCATTGGGGAATCGACGTCTGTTGGGCGATTGGCGATCTATGCCGGTGATGCAAACTCTGATGCAAAGCATCTCGTTGGAGTTCTTGCGCCGGCGGGGTTCTTCGAAGTTGAGTTTAGGCCTGTTTTGCCTAGTGACGCGATTGATGTGGAGATGGAAAGCATTCGCATGGCTGTCGTTACTGAAGAGGGCGAAGTGAGGGAGAGAGTCATCTCGACGCAACAGCTTGCCAAGCGTGGCGTGAAGAGCGGAAGACTGAAGATTCGACACGCATTTGGGGATGAAAGCCCTGTCCGCTCCACTGAGCGAGTGCACTTTGCAGACCTTCACTTTGACGACCAGAGCAAGCTGCCAGTCTTTCTGGCATTTCAATCGTTAGGCGAGGTCGAATCTGACAGTCGAGGTGAGACTTCTTTCGAAGAAAGGCTCCAGGGCAAGTGGCAGCTTGTACGACAAGTCTCCGACGATGGCGACACGCAAGCCATTCCACGCAACGCAGTCTGCGAAATCAAAGGGAACCAGCTTTTTCACTTCGAGGACTCAAACGCAAAGAAATACGCTACATTTTCCATCGACGAATCAAAGTCGCCGATCCACATTGATCTGAAGATCGACGGGGACACCAAGGCTGGTCGAGGCTTAGTTGCGCTCGAAAATGCCCGGCTGACACTGTGTCTGACTGACCTGGATTCACCCGACGCACCACGACCGACGGTACTGGAGCCAACTCGCGGGTATTGGTACATGGAATATGTTCGTCCAAAAGCTGGCGCTACCGAGCGAGGCAAACCTCGCTTGCCCATGTCTTCAATCGCGAGTTTGCCAGGCCACGGTGCCTCGCCATTTTCCCGGGATGCCGGTGGTGAAAGGGATGGGACAAATAATGACCTAGATGCTGCTTTGAGAGATGTTTCACAAGTCATATCGGTTCTGTCACATCGTGGACTCGGCTCGGAATTGCGAGTTGCACAGGCAAAGCTAGAGAACGCGAAAGCAAAACAGACGCTGCTGTCTGAATTACCAAGAAGCTATAGCAGCGCGAACGATGGTGTTCAGGAGCAGGCGAATGCGGAATTACGGATTGGACAGTTGAAACTCTATTCCGCCATTCAATCCACGCTACCCGTCATAAAGGCCCGACACGATCACGAACGACAGCATCAGATCGACGATGTACTTAAAAGATTGATCCGACTTGAGAAATGGTGCGAGACCGCTCTAAGCGGTTTTCGGCCAGCCTTCGGCAAACCCCAGCGGGGGCTTAGATTGGGCCTTGTTGCCTACGACGGTGTCAGGGTATTTCATCAGGGAGACTGGGCAGCCTTCGAATACTACCTTGAAAACACGACTGGCGATACGCTCGAAGTTGAGATCTTTCCGACGTCAACCGTTGGGCAGGTGTTAGAAGTGATCAATGCCAAGGGGGCACTCGCCCGGATACCCGGAGAGAGTGTTTCGTATGAGCAAGAGCCGATTCGTATTACACTTAAACCGCATGGCGTCTTCTTCGCGGGTGTCGAAGGGTTTCAAGTGGGAAAGCGCGCAGACGGTAAGACGCTTGGTCCGCTTTGGCAAGATCCAATCCCAGGCCAGTACACGGCACGACTTCCGCTGCCCATTCACATCACGGGCACAAAAAACGAACGAACAAGCCTTGTTTCAGGACGCACAAGTTTTGAAATTGCCGAGTCGGCGGATCCTGTTGAGATAGCTACGTTAATAGAGACACTCGCAGATCTTGACTCTGCGAAGCGCGAGGCTGCGTCAACGCGACTTCGTGAAATCTACATCGCTCCCAGCCGAACGACTTGGGATAAACGGATTGAGAGAATCAGGAATGGAGATCAGAAAACGAGTATCCTGAGGCGGTTTGGCATCGACTCTGCCCAAGCCGAAGTCGTGATGGGGACCGGCCCCTATCTCATTGAAAGCTACAGACTCGACAGCCGCTGGGTGTTTACAGGTACCTTCCTGAACGAGAGTCAAGGACGTCGCGCCAACACGCTTCACTCGAACGCCAGCATATCTGAAGCTTGGCAGACAGTATCCGTGGAGCCACCAGCGAATTACTCCGGCAAATGGACAACGTATTACGCGAATGGCCAACCGCATCGGGACCGGCACTTTGAGGGAGGAAGACCCACCGGAACCTGGACTTCATATAACCCTGACGGTTCTGTCCAAACGACGCGGAATCATTCCTCAACGGTCGGCAACGCGAAACCGCACGAAACAGGACCACAACAATCTGAGCCATCGAACGATTCCTCTTCGCCGCCAGCACAGACATCTGATGCACGCGCAGAACAGGTTTTTAGCCATTCATCAGGTGTTCAAGCCGCCACATTCTCTCCTGATGGTCACAAATTGGCGACAGGAAGTGACAATAACACCCTGCAAGTTACCCCATTCTCCGGCGATGCCGGTGGTACGGAAGATGGCAACAGCGTTGAGAAACTGTTGGACGGAGTGCCTCTAACAGTGGATGGACTCGCAGTACTCCAGCGTCGACTGACCGGCGCCGAGGTTGAACTCGTTCATGAGATCCGCACTGAGGACAACACATACACGGCGTCCTACCTGATCCAGTATCGC
>JAGQPO010000736.1 GCA_020426665.1 Planctomycetales bacterium | reverse complement strand
TCGCCGTCCATGGTGTCCGAGATTGACTCACGCGTGAGCTGTAACTTTTGTTCAAAGGCTTGATGAAGAGGCTGGTTGTCGACAAAAAGTTCCAAGTCAATCAACACCGGACCTGCGGAGGTTGGCAACCAGAGACGATAGGTTGCGTCCGAAACGATCTTTGTGTGCGGTTGATCCCTACCCGTCATGGATCGATTCGAAAATGATTCTTTGCCGACAGAAGCCATGGCGACGGAATCATCCCCAAGTGGTTCAGTCGACTCGACGGCGGAATCCTGGCCGGCTTTGCCCACGGCCGCGGTCGAAGGCATCTCCGCGGGATTCGCTTGTTCCAGGTTTGATTCGTCAAGGTGCGTTTCGTCAAGGTACGTTTCGTCGAGGTACGTTGGCGTTGGCAATCGACGTGGCGGAGGACTCGGCGGTGAACTCTTGTCACAACCCGATATTGCGATCGCGCATGTGATGGCGGTGGCGAGGAGATATTTCAAAGCAACACCTGCTCGATCATCGCGCCTTCGGCGATTGCGACGGGTCTGCCGCCTTCGGCGATATTTTCGGTCGCTGGGTCAACCCCCAACGCACCACAAACGGTTGCCAACAAATTCTGCTGATCGATTTTCCCATCGGTCACTTCCATTCCGTCGGTCCCGGTCGAGCCGTAAACCTGGCCTCCCGCAACGCCGCCGCCTGCCAACACGCAACTGAACGCCTGGGGGAAGTGGTCTCGACCTCCGTTGGAATTAATCACCGGCGTTCGCCCAAACTCTCCGGCCCACAAAATCGTTGTTTTTTCCAACAACCCTCGATCGGACAATTCGGTCATCAGCGTCGCCCAGCCCGCATCCAGTTGAGCGCTCAGCTGTTTGACCTGATCAAAATTGTTGGCATGAGTGTCCCAACCCAAACCATCGCCGAGTGTGACTTCGACCAACGGCACGCCGCGTTCGATCAGCCGCCGCGCCATCAAACACCCCTGCCCAAAGGTTCCCCGTCCATATGATTCGCGGACGGCATCCGTTTCGCCGGACAAATCGAATGCGTCTTTGGCATCACTCCCCAGCATGTCGATTGCCGAACGATAGACGGTGTCTTGGGCGACGACATTCGGTGAGGATCGAGTTCGCAAGAAAGACTCTTGCATCGATTGCCAAATCGCAAGGCGATCGGCGAAGCGTGACGGACCGACCGATGCATGAGGCTGCATGTGGTCGACGCGAAGTTCGGCAAACCCGTTCGCCGCTGGAGGCCCCGAAACACTGACCGAAGTCGCCGCATACTTGGGCCCCAAAAAACCTGGGCTCAATGAGGCTCGCGCGAACGGTCCCGACGCGATGGTGACGTAGCCCGGCAGTCTGGATTGCGGGTTTTGTAGTGCCTTGGAAAGCGAACAACCGATCGCCGGATACTTGACCGGTCCGCCGGTCATGTGGCCGGTGCGCATCACAGTCGTTCCACGTTCGTGATCGCCTTCTTTGGTCGACATCCCTTGTAAAATCGCCAGACGGTCTGACTGCGCCCCCAACTTTGGCAAGTGCTCGCTAAAGCGAATTCCCGGAACCTTCGTCGCGACTTCCTTGAACGAACCGCCGTTCTTGTGATTCGGTTTCATGTCAAACGTGTCCATTTGACTTGGTCCGCCGGACATCCAAAGCAGCACGCAATGTCGCTGGTCATTCCGTGCAACTTCGTTTGCCGCGGTAGCGATGGACGCAAACAGATGACTGAATCCGATGGTCCCGCCGATCGAAACGGCTCCGGCCAACGTCTGACGCCGGTTGATCAGGTGATTTTCAAACATCGCATTGCATTCGGATGGGCGATAAGAAACGACTTACGGACAGACGAAACATTCTGCGGTATTCAACAAGATCCACGTCAGGTCACTCAGTCGTGACGATTCAGAAACGTCCGCCGGTTTCTGTTCCAGGTATTCGATGAATTGTTCATGTTCGGCCTCCGTCGGCGATCTGGACAGGCACGCCAAAAACAGCGTTTCAATTCGATCGCGATTGGAAAAGAACGGGGCTTCCAGCGAAGCAATCAATCCACTTTGATTTTCACCCGTTGCCACCAACATCTCGGGACCGTTCATCATCCCCAGAACTTGCACCACGCCATGCGGGTACTCCGTGGGAGTGGCGCCGGCGGCTTGCATTCGCGCAATGAATTGTTGACGAAAGATTTCACCTGCGGGCGACGTCGGGGGTGCCTGTGCCGAATTTGAATCGTCACCGAAACGACTTAACAGTACGTTCTGAAACAGACTGTCAAAATACTGGGATGCCGTTAACGTTTTGATATTCATTGCGGCAAACGAATCCGCCGGGGGTCGAACACCATCAGCGATTGCACTGGTTCTGCCATAGGCCTTGGTTCTGGCAAGCATTCGATAAAGTTCACGCAAATCGAATCTTTGTTCGACAAAGTAATCGGCAAGAAACTGTAGAAGTTCTGGGTGGCTGGGCGGATTATCGACATCCATCGACTCGATTGGGTCAACAAGCCCTCGGCCAAACAAGTGGGCCCAAGCTCGATTCGCGGCTGCGCGTGCAAAGTAAGGATTATTTCGCGAGGCCAACCAAATGGTTAGTTGCCGTCGCCGAAAGTCGGCGGGGTCAGGTTCAGGCGGTTCTGAAACGCCCGGGTAACGTGGTGGCATCACACGATCGGTTTCAGGAAACGTCACCTCGCGGCCCACACGATCGGAAATCGCCTGGTTGCCCGCCATGCCCGAATCGCTGAGTTCTAGTTGAGAGAAGAACGCTGCAAAGGACCAGAAATCATCTTGGGTCCAGCGGGCAAAGGGATGGTTGTGGCATTGGGC
>JAGQPO010000735.1 GCA_020426665.1 Planctomycetales bacterium | reverse complement strand
TACGGCCAGGCCCTAGAAACTCGGCATTTTTGGCCCACCATCCCCTCCCCCGCCCCTCTATATTTCTCGAATGGTCCACCATCCCATGCGAATTTGCACCCTAACCATCGCGTTGCTTTGCTTGGCCGTCGTCGGGCTGAAAGTTGCCGATGACCCCGGCACCCAGGTTGCCCTGTTTGCTAACAATTTTCTTGACCAGTTGGACGCTGACCAGAAATCAACGGTCTCGATGCCTTACGAAAGTGAACAGCGAGTCGATTGGCACTTCATTCCAAAGAAGACGCGCAAGGGGCTGATGCTGCGCAACATGAATTCGGCACAGCGGGTGGCCGCGTTGCGAATGTTGCGTTCGGCGCTCAGCGAAGCTGGGTATGGCAAAGCCAGCAAGATCATGATGCTCGAAAGCGTGCTTCGTGAACTGGAAGGTGAAGGCCGTACGTGGGAACGCGACCATACCAAGTACTACGTAACGATATTTGGGACGCCCGGTGAGACCGGCACTTGGGGGTTGAGTTTCGAAGGCCATCACCTTTCCATGAATTTCAGTTTTCGCGACGGCGCTTTGGTTGACAGCACGCCACAGTTCTTCGCCGCCAACCCGGCTACGATCATGAATGACGTCTCCGGTCCGTTGGGCAAAGGAACACGCGTGTTGCGTGACGAAGAACAACTTGCGTTTGATCTGATCGCTTCGCTTCAGGACAGCCAGCGAGATTCGGCAATCATTGACCAGGATGCCCCCGCCGAGATTCGGTTTGCCGGCGAACCGCAAGCAAAAGTTGAAGCGCCCCTTGGAATCACGTTCCGTGAGTTGAGTGACAACTCGAAAAGCCTTTTAACGAAACTTGTCAACACATACGTTGATGCGGTTGCTGATCCGGTCGCAGCACAACGCCGCGCGCAGATTGAAGAAGACGGTTGGGACGATGTGCACTTCGCATGGGCCGGTGCAACCGAACCCGGCATCGGGCATTACTATCGCGTTCGCGGCAAGCGGTTCCTGATCGAATTCGTGAACACGCAAGCCGATGCGGCTGGCAACCCCGCGAACCATATTCACTGTGTCTGGCGAGACCTGTCGGGCGACTTTGACTTGCAGCCATAAAACGCACGACACGGGCCGAACAGGTCAGGTCGACGACAAAAACGCGTACAGTCCGACCAGCGTTTTGGCGTCGCGGATTTTACCGCTGTTGACCCATTGCTTGATCTCGTCCGCTGTCGCAATGCGATTGACAATCGATTCGGTGGCCTCACGCTTGGGGTCACCGGCGACCAATTCGGTAGCCTTGTACAGGTGCATTAGTTCGTCACAGATTCCGGGCGCCGAATAGAATTCGTGAATCAGTTCCAGTTTGCCCGCGGTGTATCCCGTTTCCTCGATCAATTCACGCCCCGCAGTGACGATCGCCGGCTCGTCCGGCTCACGCGTCCCAGCCGGCAACTCCAGCAACGTCTCTGCGACGGTCGGCCGTGTGTTTTCAATCAGCACAACGCGTCCGTCATCCAGGATGGGCAACAGCACCACCGCACCAGGGTGACGAACGACTTCGCGTTCATACCGTCGACCATCGTCACCGGTCAAAGTGATGCGGTGCACATTGAACCTGGCGCCCCTAAGGAGCATCGGTTCATTCGGGTCATCCGGACGTGTCATTGATGAGGCTTCGACAAAAAAGATGTGATCAAAAACGGGTCAACCGCTAGATTGATATGTTACGCGAACCGTCACAGTAAACAATCCGCCGCTTCTCAAACCCATGATCAATCACTCGCCCGTTGCTTAGGAATGACATGTTCGGATTCATCAACTGTAACAAGCCCGTCGGGTATACGTCTCGCGATGTGGTCAACATCGTCCAGGGGCGATTGCGCAAACGCAAAGTCAAAGTGGGCCATTGTGGGACGCTCGATCCACTTGCCGATGGTGTGTTGGTCATCGGCGTTGGCGCCGCTGCGAAACTGGTTCCGTTCGTTCACGAGTCGTCCAAGACATACGACGGAACGTTTCGACTGGCAGCGGAAAGCCCGACCGGCGATCTGGAGTTTCAGCCGACGCTGTATCCGGATCACCCAAAACCGACACTCGGCGACCTGCAGTCGGCGTGCATGGATTTGACCGGATACATCACTCAAATTCCCCCCGCTTATTCCGCGATAAGAGTTGGTGGTCAACGGGCATATGACATGGCGCGCAACGGACAAGTTGTTGACATGCCCTCGCGACTTGTTCGAATCGAATCAATTGAAATCGAATCCTATGACTATCCCGAGTTGCGTATCCGCGTCACCTGCGGCACCGGGACTTACCTTCGAACGTTGGGGATGGACCTGGCAAAGGCCGTCGGAACCGTCGCCGTCATGACGTCTCTGACCCGCACGCATGTCGGCGAATTTTCAATTTCCGACGCGGTGTCCGTCGACCAGATTCGCGAGCAAGACATCGATTCGTTGCTCCAACCGCCGGCATTGGGCGTCACCCATTTGCCCCGATGGGTTATCGATGCGGATGAAGGTGTTCGACTAGGAAACGGCCTCTGTTTGGCAGACCGAACTCCTGATGCCATCGGTCGAGATCCGGGCGACAACCGGCACATCGCAGCCGTCACCCGTGACGGACACTTGAAAGCGATCCTGGTACAGAAGGAAGGCCGATGGTGCCCCAAGCGAGTCTTTCCCGATCAATCAACTGACGGGGCAGATATCTAATTGAACGCAGCGTCATTCCAAAATCACCGGACCGTATGCATCAGCGTCGGGATCGATTTAATCACGTACGCAGCCAGTCGCACTCACACAATGGTACTTTTTCATTTCCAACGACCGCATCAAATCTCAAATCTGGAACCTGGAATCTCAAATCTGGAACCTGGAACCTGGAACCTGGAACTTGGAACTTGGAAAAAAGCGCACTCACTTCGATGTCAACATTCCGTCGCCGAGTATCAATCCGACAACACGACCACCTGCATGAAAATGATAGCGAAAAGTGCGTGAAACACGGGAGAAACTCGGGTTTTAGGCTTCCAGCGGGGGCCAAAGTAGCCTTCGGCACGGTAGCTGCCTTTGAAATGTGCCAAGCGGCCGAATGATCGACCGCACGGGACACATTTCACGGAGACTAATCTCATGGCACCTTTCCATCGAACCTTTGCTGCACTCGGATTGTTGATCACCCTCACTTCGGGGGCTGCATTAGCAGACACCTACCGACACATTGATGATCTTGCGAAAGATATCGAGCGAAAGGCACGTGAGATTGAGCGTGAGGCGCGCCACTATCGCCATACGCCGGAGTACCGCCACTTGGTGGAAGATTCTCGTGACATGCGCAAACTGGCGGATCACTTGCACGATGTCGCGCACGACCATGGCAGTGTGGATCACATGGATTCTGATCTGCACCAGCTGGACGCAAAGTTCCATCACTTGGAATCGGTGTTCGATCGAGTCGAGCAAGGCGCCGCGTACGGACACGGCCATGTTCATGGCGAGACTTCGCACGTCAAGCAACTGTTGAATTCGATCGAAGATTCGATCCACCATCTGCAAGAAGACTTGCATGCGTTGCAAGCTCCCGTCGTTCATCAACGCCCGATTGTCATTTCACGGCCGCCGATTAGTGCCCCGCCACAATTCAACCGCTGGAACGACCATGGGGCGCATTACGGAAACCATGGTGGCGCAAACTACGGTGCTGGTCGAGGAATCACGATCGGCGGCGGCAGTTCACGGTTCACGATTCGTTGGTAACGTCTCGATGCGTTGACAGTCAGCCGCGCAAGATGCGGCGGCTGACTTGACGGCCGGCAAATGGTATGACATGCGAATACTACGATTCTTGCACGTCTTACCGGCATACAAAAACGCATGAACCCAGAGAGCATCACCGAAGTGATTCGGAATCGACGAACGGTCAAGCCCGCCCAGATGTCGGGCACTCGCATCGACCGGGCCGTTTTGGATCAGATTTTGTGCAATGCCAATTGGGCACCGACGCACGGAATGACTCAACCGTGGCGGTTCCGTGTTTTTGAAAACGATTCTCGCGCCGATTTGGCAAAGTTTCTTGCCGCGACCTACAAGTCAATCACGCCGGCGGATTCTTTCAAGCAAGCCAAGTACGAAAGCTTTGCGGTAAACCCGACACTTGCCGGCGCCGTGATTGCGGTTGGGATGAAGCGTCAGGAGAGCGGCAAGATCAGCGAACTTGACGAGATCATGGCGGTTGCTTGCGCGGTGCAGAATATGCACTTGACCGCCAGGGCGTATGGGCTTGGCGGATTCTGGTCGACCAACGCGGCAGCGACGAGCGATCAGATGCGTGAATTCGTCGGATTGGGCTCCCAGGATCGCGCGTTAGGGCTTTTTTATCTGGGCCACATCAACGGCCAGTGGCCGTCGAGTACGCGATCTGAGATCGCCGATAAAGTCACGTGGGCGTGAGCGTCAAAGCGGCGGTATCACATCGTCGCTCACCGGCCCAGTTCTTTCGTGCTGCAAGCTCTAATTGCGGAGCATTTTTTCAACGGCTTCGCGGCCTGTCATTCCGATTTCGATTCCGAGCGCTTTGGCCTGGGGCGTCGCGTCAACGATCTTGGCGTCAAACAAGTCTTCTGGTTCGACCAGAGGATTGCTGGGCGTCCCTTTGGCGATCGCGATCGCTTGACCGAACTCAGCGGGCGTCACCATGTCGTAGATCCCGCAGCCGACAATCCCTCGTCGCGTGATGATCGAACAGTATTGACCGTTTTCCCATCGATTACTGATGCCGATGGCGGATCCATTTTCGAAATTCAATTCGCGTGATGTCGAACGGGGCAGCGGGTCACTGTTCATGATGATGGATTGATTGGAGGCAGGCGAGATCAACGACCACTTTGCAATTTAGCGGCTGCCAGGGTGTTGTGCAGCAGCATCGCAATTGTCAGCGGCCCGACTCCGCCGGGGACCGGCGTGATCGCCGAAGCGATTTCTTTTGCCTCGTCAAACGCGACATCTCCGACAAGTTTCTCTCCAACACGGTTGATCCCCACGTCAATGACAATGGCTCCGGGTTTGATCATGTCGCCGGTGATCATTTCGGGTTGTCCGACGGCTGCGATCAAACAATCCGCATCGCGGCAAACGGCGGCCAGGTCTGTGGTGCGGCTGTGGGCGATCGTCACCGTGGCGTTGGCGAATTCGGGGCCACAGGAGCCGGTCTTTTGCGCCAACATCATTGCCATCGGTTTTCCAACGATGTCGCTTCGTCCAACGACACAGACGTTTTTGCCCGCGATCGACAAATTGGATCGGCTGAGTAATTGAACAATACCGTGTGGGGTGCAGGGCAAAAAACGCGGCCGGCCTTGCATCAGCAATCCGACGTTAACGGGCGAGAATGCGTCAACGTCTTTCAGGGGATCGATCGCATCCAGAATCTCACGTTCGTCGTATTTCACCGCGGCATCGGTGGGCAGCGGCAGTTGGACCAGAATTCCATTGACGTTGGCGTCGGTATTTAGCTCCTCCACCAAGCTCATCAATTCATCCTGCCCGGCGTCTGCGGGCAATCGATGCGTACGGCCTTGGATGCCGGCTTTTTCACAGGCCCGCGATTTGTTTCGCACATAGACCTGGCTGGCGGGGTCTTCGCCGACCAAGACTGCCGCCAGGCACGGCGCCGGTGCTCCGTCGGCGACAAACACGGCGACCGCCTTTGCGACATCCTCGCGGATCTCGCCCGCAATGCGTTTTCCGTCTAATATCTGTGCCGTCATGATCGCCTCGTGTTGCGTCAGCCCGCCGCACCCCCTGGGACCGTCGGCCGTTGTCGGCCAAAAGGATCACCATAGTGGGAATGGAGGCGGATCGTTATAGTTCCCGTAGATTCACATTTTCAGTCTTTGCATTTCCGCAAAGCGGTATCACACAGGATTTTTGACTCGATGTCTACCGAAGCGCCCAAGCTTAGCCCTGTCGAGAAAATTAAAGAAGAAAGTCATTTTCTGAAGGGCACCATCGATACCGAGATGGCTGCCGACACCGATCATTTTGGCAGTGCAGACATTCAGTTGCTGAAGTTCCACGGGACCTATCAGCAGGACGATCGCGACAAGCGGGCAGAATTGAAAAAGGCCGGTGGCGACAAAGCGTATGCGATGATGGTCCGATGCCGAATTCCGGGAGGACGGATCACCAGCGACCAGATGCTCGCGCAATTGGATCTTTGCGACGAACTGGGCGATTCAACGATGAAAATCACGACTCGGCAAACGATCCAATTGCACGGGGTTTTGAAAAAAGATCTTCGTGCAACGATCAATCGAATCAACGAAATCGAACTTTCGACGCTGGCCGCCTGTGGGGATGTCAATCGAAACATCATGTGCTGCCCCGCCAAGCGCGCCGACAGCGTCCACCAAGAGATGTTGAAACTGACGGACGAATTGACCCACGCGCTCGCCCCGCAAACACCGGCCTATCATGAACTCTGGATCACAGATCCCGACACCGGCGAATCATCATTGGAAGGAGGCGGTCCGGTGGTCGAGCCGTTGTATGGCCCGACGTATCTGCCGCGCAAATTCAAAATGGGCATTGCGTTGCCCGATGACAATTGCATCGACATCTACACTCAAGATCTCGGTTTTCTGGCGATTGTTCGTGACGGAACGATCATCGGATACAACGTCTTGGTCGGCGGCGGAATGGGGACCACACCGGCGCTTAAGAAAACTTATCCCGCGCTCGCCAAACGCATGGCTTTTTGCACACCCGATCAAGCCGTCGAAGTCAGCAAGGCGATCATCAAAGTTCAACGAGACAACGGTAATCGAGAGGATCGCAAGATCGCGCGGATGAAGTACCTGGTTGACAGCTGGGGGATCGAAAAGTTCCGTCGGGCGGTCGAAGAGTACTTTGGGCAACCGCTGGAAGACTGTAAGGAAGACGATGTCACCGGCTTTGACGACCACATGGGTTGGCAAGAACAGGGCGACGGATTGTGGTCGTATGGGTTGAATATCGAAAACGGCAGGCTTTACGACAACGAGCATCGTCAATTGAAAGCGATGATGCGCGAAGTCTGCCGGACCTTCGGTACCGAGATGCGAATGACGGGGCATCAGAGCATTATTTTCACCGACATCCAATCGGAAGAAAAAGACAAGCTGATCGATATCCTCAACAAGCACAACGTCCGAACCAGCGAAGACACAAGCACCGTCCGACGCTGGTCGATGGCCTGTGTCGCTCTGCCCACGTGCGGTTTGGCGATCACCGAAAGCGAACGTCGGCTGCCAAGTTTGATGGACGATTTGGAACAACCGTTGGCAAAGCTGGGGCTGGACAAAGAACGTTTTACGATTCGCATGACAGGATGCCCCAACGGATGCGCCCGACCTTACAACGCCGATCTGGCTTTGGTCGGAAAAGCACGTGACAAGTACACGCTGTATGCGGGCGGTGGATGGCTGGGGAACCGACTCGCTTACATTTACAAAGACTTGGTCCATTCCGACGATTTGGTGCACGAAATCATCGGAATCGCCGCAGCCTTTAAAGCCAACCGCAACGATGGCGAATCACTGGGCGACTTCTGTGATCGAATCGGCAAAGACGATCTGATTGTGTTAGTGGACGCCATTGAACGCCCGTGATGACTGTGCGGAAATAACCGACACCTCGCGATGACCACCACCACGTAGGTCAGCCTCTCCGAGGCTGACGCTGGCGCGAAGCGGCGGTATTTTCGAGTCTCGGAGAGACTCGGCTACGTGGCTTGCGGATACTCAACACGTAGGTCAGCCTCTCCGAGGCTGACCCCGACGCGAAGCGGCGGAATTTGTGAGTCTCGGAGAGACTCGGCTACGTG
>JAGQPO010000734.1 GCA_020426665.1 Planctomycetales bacterium | reverse complement strand
GGTGTACCGAAGCCGTCTTCGAACGGATGGAAGGCGTTAACGATGTGATCAGCGGATACATCGGCGGACATGTTCCTAATCCGACGTACTTACAGGTCTGCGGAAAACAGACCGGTCACGCCGAGGCCTGTGAAATCTATTACGATCCTGACAAGGTGACGTACGAGGAATTATTGGAAGTCTTCTTCAAAACACATGACCCCACGAAGTTGAACCAGCAAGGTGCCGACAAGGGGCCGCAATATCGAAGCAGTGTTTTCTACCACAACGAAGAACAGAAAAAGGCGACGGAGAAATACATCAAGAAGCTAACCGATTCGGGTGAATTTGATCACAAGATCGTCACGTTGCTTGAGAAGGCAACCACGTTTTACCCCGCAGAAGAAGACCACCAAGACTTCTTTCGCAAAAATCCCTATCACGGCTATTGCCAAGCGGTCGTCCTTGACAAGGTCCGAAAATTCAACCGAAACTTCGGCGACAAAATTAAGAAATGATTTAATGCTCGAAGTGCCAGAGCTCTATAAGCTGTGACGGAGCGTTTGTTTACGCCTGAGATAATGGACAGCGATCGATGGGAATCCATTCGATGAAAAACCAGCTGCGTACCGCTGCTCTGTCGGGCGCGACCCTTGTCTTTGGTTTTGGCGGTATCGCGTGCGGACAAACTACCGTTCAACTGCCTTCGTTTTCTCAATTTTCGTATTCCGGCAGCGTTCTTGTGCCGACCGGTGGTTCAACGTCGCTGGGAAGCATCTCCCGTTCCTCCTCCGGTTCGTCCTCGCGCGGGTTCGGTGGCGGGCGGGCGTTCGGCGGAGCGATGTCACATGCCGGTGCCAGTGCCCATGTGACGATCATCGACAACGACGCGATCGATCGACAGATTCGAGGGCTCCCGCCGAAAGACACCGTCGGATCTTTACCGCAGTCTTCGACGGCGGCAAATCGGTCGGCTGTGACAAATCCGTCGGCTGTGACCAAGAGGACAACGACCATCGATCCCGATGCAGAAGGAAAAATACTTGTTCGATTCGCCCGTAAACAGTACTTGGCGGGCAAACAGGCTTCGTCGTTTGATGCCTATCAACTGGCCATTGAATCGCTTTCTCCCCGGTTGGCGGCACTCGCAAAAGCCGAATTCCAACGAGTGTTCCCGTCCCAGCAACGGCCGAGCAAATTCGTAGTCGCTGATCGCCCCGCGATCAAAGCGACCGATCAAATAGCGATCAACGACAAACCCCAAAATTAAAAATTGTCGAAGCTCTGGCCGAGAAAACTGGCCGAGAAAATTCTGGGGAAAGTTGCCGCATCGGCGTGCGCGGCCGGGATTGAGATAGAATACGGATCTCTCAGTCCCTGACCTAGAAAAAAACAACATGACCAATCGACGCGACTTCTTTTTGGCTGCCACGGCTGCGACTACGGCAATCGGTTCACTCTGCTCCAACGAACATCGGGCATCGGCGGCGGAGGATTCTCGATCGGGGTTTCCCGTCCGATTCTCGCTGAATACCAGCACGGTTCGCGGCCAAAAACTGACGATCCAGCAACAAATCGATGTGGCCGCCAAGGCCGGTTACGATGGCATCGAACCTTGGATGCGGGACATCGAAACCTATCTGTCCGACGGCGGTTCGATACCAGATTTGCGCAAGCAGATTGAAGACGCCGGATTGTTTGTCGCCAGTGCGATCGGTTTTGCCAATTGGATCTCCGATGACGAACAGGAACGCAAAAAAGGTTTGGAAGCGGCACGCCACGACATGGAATTGGTCGCGGGCTTGGGCGGAAAGCTGATCGCCGCGCCTCCCGTGGGCGCTCACGGTCGGGACAATGTATCACCACCACTATCAGTCATCGCCGAACGTTATCGTGCGATTTGCGAAGTCGGCGCATCGGTCGGCGTTCAGCCCCAATTGGAACTGTGGGGTTTTTCGCCGACACTCAGCAAGCTCGGCGAACTCGCGTACGTCGCCACCGAAGCGGCGCATCCATCGGCCTGTGTCTTACCCGACTTCTACCATATTTACAAAGGCGGCAACGACTTCGCCGGTTTGGCAATGATCGAGGCTTCCAAGATGTTGTGCTTCCACATCAACGATTACCCCGCTGAACCGGAACGAGACAAAATCGCGGACAAAGATCGCGTTTTCCCGGGTGACGGGGTTTGCCCGCTACCCAAGGTCATTCGCTCGCTGCTTGATAACGGATTTAAGGGAACGTTTTCGTTGGAGTTATTCAATCCCGAATATTGGAAACGGGATGCCGCCGAGGTCGCCAAAGAAGGATTGGAAAAATCGAAAGCAGTCGTCCACCAGGCAATCGCTCTCCAAGCATAATGGTCGACCAAGTCGTGCGCCCAAGGGCGATGAACTTCTCCTTGTCATCGCTGTTGGGTTTGCTGTTGTTGATCGCACTCGGTTCGGCCTATGTGATTACGCTTGCGCGACTGCGGTCGGCTGAAGCGGAATTGGAACGGTTACGGCGAGAGACCGGATATTTAGAACCAAGCGCCGACGATGAAATTGCCGCGACACGACTGGTCAGCGCGGAACCGATGATGTACCAACTGCGCATCCGAGTTCCGAAATCGCCCCCGTATCGGATCGCCTACAGCACGCTGTGGCCGGAGTCGAAGTCCGGTCCAAAATGGTTCGGTGCCGTCCAGGTGCCGCCCGGCGAATCCTCGGTAATGGTCCGTGTGATGAAGGATCCGCGGGACGATCGCTGGAAAATCGCGGCCCTCCGTCAAGGGACTGATGGAACCCGCCGAATGGCGACCGTTTTACCTGACGATCACGTCAAGGTCTTTCGAGGATCGCATGATTGGCTCAGCTCCGGTGTCACGCAGGAGACGTCGACTCGGCCGGGCGGTCAGTCGCTTCGGCTGTTGGATGAACGTGTGTTGGTTGGCGAGGGGGCGATGATGTTGTACGGTGACAGGCCGCCGTCCCAAGACATGGTCGGCGTGTTTGCGGAACTGCAACCTGATGTCGGTTCCATTTAGTTCCATCCCAACTCCCTCCCTCCATTTTTCCCGCTCAATCCATGTCACGTGATTTTTTGAAAGGTGCCCGCGACGAATACGATGTCGTCGTGATTGGAAGCGGATTGGCGGGATTGACCAGCGCCAATATTCTCGGCCGCGCCGGACACCGGGTGCTGTTGCTGGAACAGCATTATAAATTGGGCGGATTGGCGACTTGGTTTCTGCGACCGGGCAGCCACACCTTCGATATCTCGCTGCACGGTTTCCCGCACGGCATGATCAAGTCGTGTCGCCGTTATTGGAATCGTGACATCTCCGATCGCATTGTCCAATTAAAGAATATTCGATTCGACAATCCGCAATTCTCGCTGACGACAACATTTGACCGCGAAGATTTTTCGCGACTGTTGGTCCAACGCTTCGGCCAAGATCCCGAGACGGTCAAGTCGTTTTTCGACACGGCACGTGGGATGAATTTTTACGACGACCAAACCACCACCACGGGCGAATTGTTCCAACGGTTCTTCCCAGGCCGAAACGACATCGTGCGGCTGCTGATGGAGCCGATCACCTACGCCAACGGTTCCACGCTGGAGGATCCCGCGATCACGTACGGAATTGTGTTCAGCAACTTCATGAGCAAGGGCGTTTATATCTATGAAGGCGGAACGGATGATCTGATCAAGCGAATGAAGAAGGAATTGGAATCAAACGGCGTTGACATTCGCATCAATTGTCCGGTTGATCACATCGACGTCAAAAACGGGCGAGTCAGCGCGGTGCAGGTCGGTGGCAGAACGATTCGGTGTCGCGCAATCGTCAGTAATGCCAACCTGCGCACAACGATCCTGCACATGATCGGTCAAGAGAAACTGGACGCCGATTACGTGCAACGGACCAACGACGTACGATTGAATAACAGCAGCACACAGGTTTACATGGCGCTCAAGGAAGGCGAGACGATCGACGAAAGCAGCGGAGATCTGTTCTTTACCAGTACCGCCGAAGAATTTGAAACGCAGCGGTTGCTCAGTCGAGACATCACGAGTCGAACGTTTAGTTTTTATTACCCACGCACGCGTCCTTGGAAAACCAAGGAACGTTATGCGATCGTCAGCAGCACCAACGCAAATTGGTCCGACTGGAATGGGTTGGCCGAAGAGGATTATCAAGCCAGCAAGGCCGATTTGGTCGAAACAACAATTGACGCGTTGGAGCGTTACATTCCCGGTGTGCGTCAAAAAATCGATCATGCCGAAGCCGCGACACCAAGAACGTTCCAGCACTACACTCGTCATGAACGAGGCGCCAGCTTTGGGACCAAGTTCGAGGGGCTGGGTGTCAGCCGGGACCTGCCCAACCAGATCGGCGGCATGTATCATGCCGGCAGTGTCGGCATCATCATGAGCGGATGGCTTGGCGCGATAAACTACGGCGTCATCGTCAGCAATGAAGTCGACCAATTGCTGACCAGCGAGGCATCGCCCGTCTGATCGACCAGCGATCGAAACGTGTCGGCCAAGTGCTTCGACAACGTTTGATTTTGGCGTTAACCGCGACGTGTACGACGGACTTCCAGTCCGTCGAAATCGACACTTGTCGACGGACTGGAAGTCTGTCATGCCCTAAAATCAAGACTTGACAATGCACCAGTCTCGAGCTGGCACATTCGGTTCGCATCGGATGGATGACGGAGGTGACGATTACCGGCGGATATTGTTGTTGCTGAATGTAATCGGAACCACTCGGTAAACACCGTTGGTAAAGATTTGCTCGATCCAATTGTCCAATCGAACGATCGGACGTGCGGGAACAATCACAACGTCGCCGTCTCGTAACCAGATTTCGTCGGTCGGAGAAGGCCGTTTCCCATAGACCGCACCCTGTAAATCCAACATCGTCGAAATCAATCGCCAATCTTCGGCGCGGCGCAAGACCACGACTTGACGCATGTTGGCGCCCGACAAATGACCTCCGACCTGTGAGATCGCTCCCAGCACCGTTGTCGGACCGGTCAACTGGATTCGATTGGGGTTGCCGACCTGTCCTAGCACATAAACAAAGTGATCGGCTTGCTGTGTCAGGATGGGTTCAACTTCCAAGCCAACAACCAATTCACGATAACGCAGGTTGATTTCCTTCTTGAGTTCGGGAAGCGAAAACCCCTGCACACACAGTCCGCCGATTCCAGGCAAGCGGATTTTTCCGTCCGGCATCACGGTCACCGTCAGCGATTGTTGCTGCAAACCGCTTCGACCACCCACCGCGCTACGAATGTCCTCGGCCAACGTGTTGGTTTGTACGGGTGTCACGTCGATGGAGGGTTCGTCATACAATTTCTTGTATTTCTGTTCCAGTGCCGCACGTAGCTGGCTGATCGTTAACCCCGCCGCCTTGATTTGTCCCAACAGTCGAACGGTGATCGTGCCGTCGGGTTGGATCACCAAACCGCGATCGAGTGTTCCGCGTTGCAGATCCGGGTCGGCGACCGATTCGATCAGCACTTCATCGCCGGGCGACAACCGATAATCGCCCTCTTCCTGACGCCGGGTGATCAAGTAGATAACCTGCACGTGATCACCGGGCCGTAAACGATATTCGCCTAGATGGGCGTATCGAGACGGACCGGCGTATCCGCCTGGCCCATACGCGTCGAATGGCATCGGGCACATGTCGCGCCAACGCGCCTCTTCACCGCAGTGGTCTTGGCAATCAATTCCCATCATGCACTTCGGGCAACCGCTCTTGCACGGGAAACCGCCCGGCACGTTACGGCATCCGCAATTGGTTTCTGCGACGCCAACGTGATTGGCCGCCAACACATTCGGTGCGTCAACGATCGGACCTTGTGCACCCGCGATCGACGAGAGTATTGCGCAGGTGATGATCCCCCATGCGGCGAAACTGATTCGAAGGGATGATTCAGACTGCATAACCGAATCTCGTGGCGCTTCTTAATTGGAGTGAGTCGATGAAAACCGGGGGCATCAAAAATGCGGTAATGTTCGCCTACCAAAGTTTGGGAAGCTTGTTGATGAAACGTTTGACAGGCGACGATGGTTGCCCTGCATCTTCACTGACGGAATCTGCGAACGCGTTGAAGTCATCGTCATCATAGATTCCTTCATTGAATTGATTGATCTCTGAATCGATGTCGACTGACTCAATGGGAGGCACAATGGTGCGTAAAGGATCCGATTGCTGTGACGGGGGCGTAACGGATTTGGGTTGCGTAAACGGCAACCGGAATCCTGCCAGCGAAGCGGGGATGAACCGTGAACCGCGCTTGACCGGAACGGCGGTTGGCGTATCCGCAGCTGGATTATTCCCGGCGCTGGCGTGTGGCACGCCGACCTGGGCCGAGGACGCCGCTGGCGCCGCTGCATTCAGCGGTGGGGAAATCGAAGCGAATTGTTGCGGAGTCAGCTGTATCACTTCCGGAATCCGATTGCGAACCTGACCGTCGGGCTGGCCGGTTGCTACGTTGGCCGTCAATCGCTGCGCCGCGACTTTGTCGCCACGCCGCTCCATGACGCCCGCAAGCGTCTTGGCAACATCGTCAGACGGATCGAGTTTCATCGCGTGCCGAAGTGTCATATCCGCTTCATCATCAAGACCCATGGCGGCCAACTGCATTCCCAATCGCGAGGCCAGACTTGCGTTGGATGGTTGCCCTTGGAGTGCGGCGCGTCGAAGGCAGAGTGATGTTTCTTCAGGTATCCATTTCGCTTCGTTGCGACCGAGTTGGATGGCGGCGAGCAGATCCATCGCTTGTGCGGCTTGAACACTGGCCGAAGCGAGAGGTGCAAGATGCAGCCTCGCGTGGTCCAAATACCCATCCACCGCTTGGATTGCAGTCATGCCGCTGGATACGCCGGCGGACAACACCTTGGTCTGATGCGACGAAGCGATTCCACGTAGCAAATCGCCATCGATGGCTGCACCGGATGTGACAAAATCGCGAGATTCGCTGATCGCGGTTCGCGCGATCCGCAACATTTCGCCAGCACTGGCAGTTTGATCCGCATCGACGAACGACGATCTTTGGCCACGATCGATATCAATCCCTGTCGCGACCAATTCCAAAGCCTTCCATGCCGATGCCTCCGCCGACGCCCAGGCGTGAACGGAGTACTCGCGATACGCATCATCCAAGAACTCAGCGGCGCGATGGTTACACGATTCAGCGGTGACCGATTGCAACCAGCCGCCGGAAGCGGGCCGGTCAGACGTTTGGGAGGCCGACGAGAGGATTGCCTGTCGCCGCGCCGCCGCCGCGATCAGTCGTGCGTCGTCGGTACTGGATACGACACCCGGCAGAGGCGCGGAGCCGGGGTCAATCATACGCGTGTCCTTGATAACTGCTCCACCAGACCGAGCGACCGGAACGCCCAACGCCGACGTCTGTTCTGATGGGCTGGTAAGCTGGTCGTTATGCGTTGGGTTAGTCAATCCGACCCGAACGCCGCCGGTACGATCGATGGAGGATGACGTCGAGAGAGTCTCTTTGTCGACACGCGGCAACCGTCTTGGCACCCGTTCCGGCATACCGAGCCGATCGGTTGACTTTGTGATCGGCTTGTTCGGTTGGGTCGAATTTTGAAAATAGGGATTGGTTTGCGTCTCGGCGCCGGCGGTAGTCGCAGTCGTGCAGAGCATCATGGCGACCAGCGCGACGCGCCCTTGCCTTCGAAGCTTCATCCGATTTCGCGTGTTTCCGTTCATGGATCTTCCCTGTCCAAGCCACCAGGCCGTGAGCGACTGCAATGGCGCATCCCCAATCGAATGTTGGTCGCCCTTGTGATGATCGGACAGGTTGCAACGATGATCCCTGTAATTTCGGCATCACGCGGGGTGCCTTGCGCGCCTCTGTCGGTTGATCTGATACAACCGGCATAAATTCGCCAGAGCGGCGATTTGAAAGCAAAGTCTCACTTCACCCTGAAGTTCATCGTCGTTGATCGCTCCGCGATCAAAGCGTCTGATCGCGAAGCGATCAACAACTAACTCAAAAAAAATTAATCTGGGCAAAGCTTCAAAGCGGCGCGGGGCGGCCGAAATAATATCCCTGAGCGAGATCAAAACCGATATCGCGACAGGCTTCCGCTTCGGTCGATGTTTCGATCCCTTCGGCCAATGCTCGGATGTCCAGATCGCGAACCATTTGGACGAGAGTTTGTAACATTCGTCGCCGGGCTTCGTCGGCATGATCGATGGCGTGAATCAGCGAGATGTCGAATTTGACGTAATCCGGACGGGCTTCGATCAGTTCGGCCAGTCGCGCTTGGCCGGACCCGAAATCGTCAAACGCCAACTCGATTTCCAGATCCTTGACTGCTGCGGAAAGCTCTCTCATGACTTTCCGGTTCGTGACACTGGCTTCGTGGATTTCTAAAACCAGATCGGTGTTGCCGGACATCTGTCGGACTTTATAGAGCGATTCGATCAGCTTGCCCGAATCTTCCATTTCTTTCGGATGAGTATTGACGAACAAATTGGGCTTCAGCGGCAAATCTCGACCGACTCGGATTCCTTCCCAACGCAGCAATTGGCTCAGTTCGACTTCAAGATTCAATTGGCTAGCGGCGTGAAACATGGCGGCAACCGATTCCAGTCCAAAGACGCTGCCGCGACCCAGGATTTCATGTCCGATCACGTTGTGTGAGTCGACTTCGACGATGACTTGGAAGTGTGGGCGAACCAGTTTTTCGCTCATCATTCGATCGAATTGGACCAATGCGAGCGCTTCATCACAGACGTTTCGGGCGATGGTACCTGCGGATTGTCCGGTCGGCGATTGACGCAGTACTCGGAACGGGGCTTCGGCAAAGTGGATCAAGTCTTCTTCATCGACCACCACTTGGCCTTCGATTCGTTCGCCGTTGACATAGGTTCCGTTGGTGCTGCCCAGATCCGTCAACATCAGGCTGCCGTCTTGAACCGACAGAATCGCGTGTCGTCCGCTAACGGTTTTGAAGTTCAACTTCAGCGACGACCCTGCTTTTCGTCCGATGGTGAATTCCGGTTCGTCAATTGGCAAATGACGCAAGGTATCTCGCGGTTCAATTGCACCGGACAGAAACCAAACATCGCCCCGAACCACGGTGCTGTGGCGTAAACGATCAAGTGCAGAGGTGTCGAGCGTGGTCATGTCGAAACAATCGCAGTGGGGGCTTCAGAAGCGTCGGCCATCTGGAACAGGCGGCCAACGTGGGAAAACGGTTCCTGGGTAACTGTAGGTTGTGTTTTTGCACCCAACGAGGGATCGCGACAATTCTTTGTTTGACGTTTCGGGCGTGAATGTGTTTGCCGCTATTCGCGAGCTAGTTTTCAAGAACCTGCGCTCAGATCGGGTGCTTTGCAACGGCCGGCGCCGAATATTCCCTTCAATCCATTCATCCGTCATGACTGCCGCGATTCACGATACCCAAGCCGTTGACTCGGGCCTGCTGGGCAGCCTGTTAACCGACGACACGTTTTGGCCTGCCGAGACACAGTCTCTATCCGAGACAGGTTTAAGCGATTCATTCGTCGAAGGCTTGATTCTAAAATCTGTTCTAAGCATTGGAACGCTCAGCGGTCGGAACCTGTCGGAGTACATCGGATTGCCGTTCAAGGTGATCGACCCGATGCTGGACGTGATGCGGACGCGGAAATTGATCGCCCACGTTCGTCCGGCCCCCTTTAACGACTACTATTATTCGTTGACCGAGCTCGGCCAGGATCGCGCGCAGGCGCAGTTGAGGCAATGCAGTTATGTCGGTCCCGCACCGGTACCGCTGTCTGATTATGTGTTAAGTGTCGAGGCACAGTCGGCCGGCCTGGATCCTGTGACCCAGGATCAACTGCGTCAGGCACTTTCGGGAATCTCGTACCAGCAGGATCTGTTGGATTGCTTGGGGCCCGCAATCAACAGCAATTCGGGTTTGTTCTTGTTTGGCGAACCGGGCAATGGCAAAACCACAATTGCACGCTGTTTGACCCAATGTCTGGGCCAGGAGATTTGGATTCCGCACGCGATTTTGGACGACGGTAACTTAGTCAAACTGCAAGACGATGTATTTCATCACCCGGCACCGGTTCCGGAGACGCATGCGAAGATTTTGAAAGCCCAAGAATGGGATCGGCGCTGGTTGCGTATCCAGCGACCCACCGTCATGGTCGGCGGTGAACTTATCATGGACAACCTGGAAGTCCGACACGACCCACGCAGCAACATTTGCGAAGCTCCGCTGCAGATGAAAAGCAACTGCGGCTGCCTGCTGATTGACGACTTCGGACGGCAGCAGATCGAGCCGGCGGCGCTGCTGAACCGCTGGATTGTCCCGCTGGAATCCCGGTACGACTATCTCACATTGCCGACGGGCAAGAAGATTCAGGTGCCGTTCGAGCAGCTGGTGATCTTCTCGACGAACCTTGAACCGGAAGACCTGGTGGATGAAGCCTTTCTGCGGCGGATTCCCTACAAGATTCCGGCCACCGACCCGACGGAAGAAGAGTTCCACTTCCTGTTTCAGATGTACTGCAAAAAATTCAGCTGCGAGTACCGGCGGGATGTCGTGAATTACCTGCTGGAGACGCACTATCGCGCCTGTGGCCGGGCCATGCGGCGGTGCCACCCCCGTGACCTGCTGCTGCAGATCAGAAATTACTGCCGTTACAACGAACTGCCGATGGAACTGCTGATTGAGTATTTCGATGCGGTGGTGGAGACCTACTTCGCCATGGTGCTGAAAACGTCGAGCAACTGAGTCTGTTGCCGTACGGGGGCTGATCCGCGGATGCTGGCCGTTCGGCCTGACCGGGCGGCACTGAATTCGGCACGGGTCGTTCTGCAGTCATCGGAACGGGAATCGCCACCTCTTACTGTGCTCTCGACTGATCTCGAGGAGAGTGTTCATGCTGCCCACAGACACCAGCCCGGGTGAATTTGATCGTCGCGAGCCAGTGCCCGGTTACCGGACCGTGGAACTGCTGGGCCGGGGCGGATGTGGTGAAGTGTGGAAAGCCATCGCTCCCGGAGGGCTGGCCAAGGCGGTGAAGATCGTCTACGGCGACGGAGAGACCAGTCACGCGAAGGCCGAGCAGCGGGCCCTGGCCCGCATCAGCGATGTGCGGCACCCGATGCTGCTGTCCATCGAACGTATTGAGGTTTCTCACGGTAACCTGGTGGTGGTGACGGAACTGGCCGACTGCAGCCTGAAACAGCGGTTTGTGGAAGCCCGCAGTACGGGGGCCGATGGTCTGCCCGAAGACGAACTGCTGGGCTACCTCGGCGACGTGGCCGAAGCTCTGGATTACCTGTATGAAAAATGTTCTCTGCAGCACCTGGATGTGAAGCCGGAGAATATTCTGCTGGTTTCCGGGCGGGCCAAGCTGGGCGACTTCGGGCTGGTGAAGAGTCTGTATGAGCGGTCGGTTTCGCTGGTCGGCGGGCTGACTCCTACTTATGCGCCGCCGGAACTGTTCGAAGGGCGTCCCACACGTCACAGCGATCAGTACAGTCTGGCGCTGGTTTATATGCAGATGCTGACCGGCGTGCTGCCCTTCACTGCCAATAATGCCGCGCAGCTGGCGGAACAGCACCTGCGGGGCGTGCCCGATCTGTGGGCTCTGCCGCGGCATCAGAGCACGGTGGTTGCCCGCGCTCTTTCCAAAGATCCGAAGCAGCGGTACGAAAGCTGCGCGGAGATGGTGGCTGCGCTGAAAGACAGCAGCCGTTCTTCTCGCGCGGGCACGGGAAAGGCCTCGTCCGCGGGAACGCCGGCTGCAGGTTCCCGGGCGATCGCGGGACCGTCGGCTGCCGCCCAACGGGCAGACAGCCCGCGGGAAGTGCTCGACGGAAGCACGACGCCGTTTGCCAGTGCGGAGACGGATCCGGTCGATCCGCTCCGTCAGCGGACAGCTGCCCCCGATGCATCAGCCGTGCCGGAGTCCTCCGCGAACGCCCGCGGGGAGAAGTCCCGGCAGGGATCGGAAGAACGGGGAAGCCGTCAGACAGATTTCCGGACCTGTCCGCCGACTCTGCTGGTGGCAGTAGGCGGCAGCGGAGTGGAAGTGGTGTCGCGGATTGTCGACCGGATACGGGACCATTACGGACCGGTCGAGGCATGGCCGCCGGTTCGCATTCTGGCTCTTGATTCCAGTGGCCGGGAACTGAGCAACCGATTTACCGATGAGGTCCTCGAGCGGGTGCAGGTGGTGCCGATTCCCCTCGCCACGCCAGAGACTTACGGAGCCCGGGCCGGGGACTATCTGCCGTGGATTTCCCGCCGCTGGCTGTACAACATCCCCCGCTATCAGAAGACCGAGGGCTTTCGTCCGCTGGGGCGACTCGCATTGATGACGCACGCGGCCCGGGTGCGGGAGGAGATTCGTACCGCCGTCTCCCATCTGGAGGAGCTTGCGGGCCAGACATCTCGGGCTGGCGACGAAGCCGAGCCGGCGGCGGGAAAGAGTGTA
>JAGQPO010000733.1 GCA_020426665.1 Planctomycetales bacterium | reverse complement strand
CCACCGGGCGCGGCGACTGCACACCCATAGGCGTCATTCCGGGGACCTTCCAGATGAACACGGTTCGTGTCGGTTCTTCCCAAAGCGCAAACTTGCGCCAGTGCTCTTTCTCGCCAAGGCTCCATCCATGGTCGCTCCACAGACAAATGATCGTGTTGTCGCGATAGCTGGACTGTTCGAGCGCATCCAGCAAGCGACCGACTTGAGCATCACAAAATGCGATCGTCGCGAGATAAGCCTGGACCGCTTCCTTCCAACGTCCGGACTTAAGTATCGCCGCATGGTCGCCGTCGGGTTTTGCCATCTGGATACCGGCCGGCGGAACGTCATCTAAGTCACCGTCGCGATGGGGCGGAAGGACGATGCTGTCCAAAGGAAACATGTCGAACCACTTCTTTGGCACGCTGAAAGGCATGTGTGGCTTGACTAAACCGACGGCGAGGAAAAACGGCTGTTCATGCTTGCGATTCAACACCTCGATACCGTAGCTGACGGCATCATAGTCCGGCATGTCTTCATCGTTGTTTGCCAGCGGACTGAACTTGATGCCGCCGACTCCGTCATTTGGAGATGACGGGTGACGCGCCATGCGTCCGCCGGTCGTCTTATGGAATTCGGTCCACTTGTCGCTGTTTCCGTAAGAGCCGTGCAGGATCTTGCCCGTACCGAAGCACTGGTAGCCGGCGTCAAGCAATGTCTTGTTTAGCAGCAGGTCTTCGCTGACCGTTGGCCGCCAGTCTTGAGAGTTATCGTAACAGCCGGTGGTGCTGGGCCTCATACCGGACATCAAAGCGATCCGAGAGGGATTGCACGCGGGCGCTGCACAATAGGCTTTATTGAACGACACGCCGACCTTTGCCAGTCGATCCATGTTCGGCGTCAGAGTTTGCGGATGGACGCCCAGGTGACCTACCCAGTGGTTGAGATCGTCGATCGGAATGAACAGGACATTCGGTTTTTGCGTCTGGGCCATCGCCGCGGCCGACATCAGCCACACGGCAAGACAAAGACCGGTGATTCGAAACTTGAAACATCTCATCGTGGCGATCCTAGGTTGTATAGGCTGGAATCTTGTCGAGCAAATTGGCGAAGTATCATAACATGGCGTGATCATTGGTTGAATCGAAATGGCGCCAGTTCACCCTGTACGATCAACTGGCGCGAATTCGGTTCAATTCCCAAATGAGTCTGCGTTGAACCGTCTGGCCAGGTGATCGTCACTTCATCGACTATGTCAGCGTCGCCCAGCCCGAACAGCAGGCTGTTTTCGTTTCGGCAAAGATAACCATCTCCGGACGTGATCCACTGGGTCCAATTGCGGCCGCCTGAAACGACTTCGACCTTTGCCCCGATCGCATCACGCTCGCAGTGCGTACCGACGACTTGGATTCCCAGATAGCGGTGTTCTGATTTTGTTCGGTTGACCAGCAAAGCCGTCGGTGATTCGATGTGCGTGATGACAAGATCGTTTTTTCCGTCGCGGTCCCAGTCCAGCCTCGCCATCGCCCTACCGACGTGCCTGCCGGATAAGTAGCCGGAGGTGTCGCTGACCTGCATCAGACGAAAATGGTCGCCACGATTGGCGAATAACTGGGGCGGCTGCTGAAAGGGCTTGTCTGGCGTTCCGATGTTTTCAACATGGCCATTGGTGACAACCAAATCCGATCTTCCATCATTGTCGTAATCCAAGGCTTGACACCCGAAGCCCAGCACCGGGGTGCTGTCGGCGACCAGGCGAAATTGGATCGCACGATCGGCGAATGAACCGCCTCGATTCAAGTAAAGCGTTACGGGTTGATCGGCATAGTTAGTCAGATGCAAATCAAGACTGCCGGATTGATCAAAGTCGGCCGCCGCAATACCCATCGTCGCAGTCCGGGCGCCGCTGCTGGAAAACGCACAACCGCGTGCGATCGCAAGATTGATCCACGTGCCGTCTTGCCGAGCCCAAAGATGGTCGGCGTGCATGTCATTGCCGATAAAGATTTCGTTGCCTGGCAAATCATCAAAATCCGCGATCACAAGCCCCAACCCGGTCGACTTAGACCCATCGGCTTGATTGAGTTGATTCACTTGCAAGCCCCCTCGACCATCGCTGATCAAAATGCGGTCCATCCCGGGCGTGTAATCAAAGGGGCCGACCTCGATCAACTGTCCGTTGGGTTTACGCTCCGGCTTTTTAGAAAGCTGATCATCGTGCGCATAGTTCAACTCAACGAGATCGGGCAATCCGTCACCGGTGACATCGGCAATCGCCAACGATGTGCTCAACAAGGTCACGTCGTCTAGCGAGTCGGTCGTCCTGGGGTGAAATGTTCCGTCGCCCTGGTTGATCAACAACGTATTGGCACCCAAGTTGGCAACCGCCAGATCCGGAAACCCGTCTTGATTGAAATCGCCACTGGTGACTCCGATCGAATAGCGACGATCCGCGCTCAACGAAGACAATGTCACATCCAACAGTTTCTGGTCGACGTTTCGGTAGAGCGTATTGGAAAGTTCGCCGCTAAAGCCGGGCGCGTCACTTCCCCCTTGGGCAAGATACATTTCCACCTGACCGTCCAGATCGTAATCGACCACCGCCACCCCGCCGCCAAAGGTTTGGTAGATCGAGAACTCTGAACCCTGTGGATCAGCCGCAACCCAATAGGTGTGCTCGACCCCAACCGTGTTCGCTATATTTTCAAATGCGGGATCAATCGCCAGCGTCTCCGGCATGTTTCCTGGCGTCGGAAGCGCATCGATTGACGGCCGATCGACATCAAGCTTTGGCATTGGATGATCGTCCAGTTTGATCCCCAGCAATCCCATGACGTCATGGGGAAATGCATCTTCCGATGATGCGAGTTCGGAGCGTCGTGACGCGATTGAGGCAAGTTGATCCTTCGGAAACTTGCTGTAGAACGCGTATAACAATTCCCACATGACCGATTCTAGAGGGCGTCCGAGTTTCTGGAGGCCAACGATAATCTCAGAAAACTCGTCAGACGCCGAACCTTCCGGAGTGTCCAATCGATTGCTGGCCAACGTCACTGCACGCATCAACGCGTACCGGTCAAAACAGTTTTGTGCAGCAGCTTTCTCGTCGATCGCAACCAACGCCTGGTAGATCCGCCGAAGCGACCGGGCATCTGTCGCATCTCGCTGCAATGCTTCGCCCAAAGCGCGAACTGATTCGTCAAAGCGTTGTTGATTGATCAAGTAGGTGCCCACCGCTGCCCAGTATTCGGAATATTGCGAGACTGGTTTGCCAACGGATCGATGCCACTGCAAAAAACCAGCCTCGTCTTGAGCCTCGATCAGTGAGCGCCCGTAAAGCGCATCGAGCGCGGGATAGTTACGGCGAATTTCCCGCTGGCCGGCAAGTACGTCGGCGGCTTCGCGATACCGCTGCTCGGTGAAATGGATCCTAGCCTCTCCGCCGACTCCGATCGGAATGTATCGCGCGGCGGATTCGGCGGACAAATTCGGATCACCGGCGTCATCCCAGATTGCATCCGATAGCGACATCAAAGCATGCAATTCATCTTGCCGAACGTCACCCGATCGACACAGACTTTGCAAGTGAATCGCCGCTTCGTGGCGCCGCCCTTGGCGATTCAACAGGTTCGCCAATTTGCGATCGGCTAATACTGCGTTTGGGGCGACACGAAGGATCTGTTTGTATTTCTGCTCGGCATCGCTATACCGGCCGGTCTGCATGCAATAGTCCGCCGCCTGCCCGACGGCCGCCAATCCGGCTTGCGGATGTTCCAGCGGGATCGCTTCCAGGATCTCGATCGCGGTATTCAAATCGCCGGTTCCCGCCGTTGCACTGGCATAACGAAATTGCAGTTCGATATCGTCAGGGGCTCCGGTGAGCGCTTGACGCAAAGCATCCGCGGCGTCGGCAAAATTGCCTGAGAGAATCAATTGCTCACTCGAATCAATCGAGGCCTGTCGACTTTGAACAGGATCGATCGGTTTGGAATGATTGTTCGACGGCAAAACTTCGGCGGTTGCCGAAGGCGCATTCGACGCATGATCTGGATATTGCCGGTCGGCAATGACCGATAATTCGTGTGCGCTTTCCTTTTCTTGACATCCGGCGACGAACGGCCACATCACGAACGAGAATGC
>JAGQPO010000732.1 GCA_020426665.1 Planctomycetales bacterium | reverse complement strand
CACAACACATTCATGTCGTCATGCTCGACGCCTTGGTGTGCGGAGTAGGTGTCATGGCAGATCGCGGCGCGAATTCCGGGAATTTTGTTCGCCGCAACGCTGACCCCGACGCCGCTGCCACAGACAACGATCCCGCGATCCGCGTTACCTTGAATGATTTCGCGAGAAACGGCGATCGCAAAGTCGGGGTAATCGCAGCGCGCCGTACTGTCGGTGCCACAGTCGATGACGTCTCCCACCAGAACAGCCTGGTCCCCAGAAGCAAGCTGCTCCAAAACCACCTGTTTTAGCGGAAAACCGGCGTGATCTCCGCCGATGGCGACGCGAAGTTTGCCGCCGGATGATGAATGTTCAGTCATTGAAGAAAGGAAGAGAGGAGCTGGATTACGGAGATGCGAAGCGACAGTTTACCCGGCCGGGGAAAAGTTCGTTAGCCGCGAACAATCCCCTTGTGACATCAAATGTCGCCTCTTGTGATATCAAATGCCGTCGCTCTCTTGACATCAATTGCTTCATGGGCGTCCTGATCACCGTTGACCTGATTTCTCAAAAATCCTAACCTAAGCCCCCCAAAGCATTTAGCTTCTCCTATCCGGTCTCGGGCGCGGCGTACATGCAGTACAACGTCCGACTTTCGTCAGTTTGGCCCTAAATTGGCTGATCTAGACGCCGGGGATGGTGCGCTGCCAATCTGACGCTCATTCGAGCGAATCGGTATGCTCTCGGCAAAATTAAACATAGAAACAAATTAAGCAATTTCAGCGATGTCGTTTTTCGAAACCCTGGCAGATGTCACCGGCGCGGTCTTTGGCGGTGCCCTCAGTTCCTTTGAGCGCGGTGTTACGTCGATCTTTGGATCGGCCAACGCACGTCAAGTCACGGCCTTGCGCGCCAAGGCAGACGAGATCACGGCACTGGAGTCCAAATACGAAGCGATGAGCGATGCGGAATTGCGTGAACAAACGCAAACCTTCCGCAAACGTATCCGCGATGGCCAATCGCTAGACGACATTTTGGTCGAAGCCTTTGCGGTTTGTCGCGAGGGCGGCAAACGGTTCCTGGGCATGCGTCACTACGACGTTCAATTGATCGGCGGCATGGTGCTGCACCAAGGCAACATCGCCGAAATGGTGACCGGTGAAGGAAAAACGTTGGTCGCGACTTTGCCGGCGTACTTGAATGCATTGGAGGGCAAAGGAGTCCACGTCATCACGGTCAATGATTATCTGGCGCGCCGTGACATGGAGTGGATGGCGCCGCTGTACATGAACCTGGGACTGACCGTCAACGCGATCCAATCAGGCATGTCGACGGCCGACAAACAGGCGGCGTATCGATGTGACATCACGTACGGAACGAACAACGAGTTTGGATTCGACTACTTGCGTGACAACATGCGTCCGGCTGCGCAGGGGGACGACCGGTTTCCACCCGAGGCGCAACAGTGCCAAGGACCATTGAACTACGCGATCATCGACGAAGTCGACAATATTCTGATCGACGAGGCGCGAACACCGTTGATCATCAGCGGACCGAGCGACATGGATCTGGGCCGTTACGCCGACGCCGACCGGGTAGCGCGTGCCTTGAAGAAAGAAGAACACTTCACGGTTGATGAAAAACAACACAACGTCACGCTGACCGACGAAGGGGTTCGTGAAGCAGAAAAACTGGCCGGTGTGGAAAGCTTTTACACCGCCGGAAACATGGAATGGCCGCACCTAATCGATAACGCGCTGAAAGCTCACTTTCTGTACAAGTTGGACGTCAACTACGTCGTCAAGAACAGACAGATTGTGATCGTCGACGAGTTCACCGGACGATTGATGGACGGTCGCCAATGGAGCGACGGACTGCACCAAGCCGTCGAAGCAAAAGAGGGCGTTCCGATCAAACCGGAAACTCAAACCTTTGCCACCGCATCGCTGCAAAACATCTTCAAGATGTACAAGAAACTGTCCGGCATGACCGGTACCGCGATGACCGAAGCCAACGAGTTTTGGAAGATCTATAAACTGGATGTCATTGCGATTCCAACCAATCGCACCCTGCAACGCATTGAATTTCCTGACATTATCTATCTGACCGAAGAATTCAAATACAAAGCGTTGGCCGAAGAAATCGAGCGAACCAACCGCTGGGATGTCTTGAGCCTGAAAGACGGATCAGAGCTGTGGGGAAAGATCAGCGAAGAACAAAGCGACCAAATCAAATTCATCGGCAAAGGTGAAAAACAAGCTGAATCGATCCCGCGGTCAAAGGTGACCGCGGTCGAGTACGCGGGCCGACCGGTTCTGGTTGGTACGGTCAGTATCGAAAAGAGTGAAAAGTTGAGCCGGTTGCTGGAACGACGCGGCGTTCCGCACGAGGTATTGAACGCCAAACAGCACGAACGCGAAGCCGACATCGTTGCCCAAGCCGGTCGAAAGTTTGCCGTCACGATCGCCACCAACATGGCCGGTCG
>JAGQPO010000731.1 GCA_020426665.1 Planctomycetales bacterium | reverse complement strand
TGCTCCTGAATCTGGATGAAACGATTACGAAAGAATAACACGATGTGCTCCCTCTTTACTGAGTTACAACTGCAGGAAAACCGGCGGCAGTTTTTCGGACGTGCCAGTACCGGCATCGGTATAGCAGCCCTTTCGGCATTGCTCAATCGAGACCTGCATTCCAGCGAGACAACCAGCGGTGCTTCACGGATTGGTGGCCTCCCGGGGATCCCCCATTTCGCTCCTAAAGCCAAGCGAGTGATCTATCTGCTCCAGTCAGGGGCACCTTCGCAAGTCGACTTGCTCGATCATAAACCGTCCCTCGAAAAACTGCATCTGACCGAACTGCCTGACAGCATTCGCAAAGGACAGCGACTGACAGGCATGACAGCCGGGCAGAAAAAATTCCCTGTCGTAAAATCCCCCTGGAAATTCCAGCAGCACGGTGAGTCTGGTACATGGCTCAGTGAGCTGTTACCACATATGGGAAAAGTCGCCGATGACATCTGTGTGATTAATTCCATGCATACGGAGGCCATCAACCATGACCCCGCCATCACGTTCTTTCAGTCAGGGCATCAGCAACCGGGGCGACCAAGTATCGGCGCCTGGCTCAGTTATGGACTGGGAAGCGAAACAGACAACCTGCCTTCGTTCGTCGTACTGCTCAGCAAAAACTCGTTTTACCAGGCCCAACCGCTTTATGACCGGTTGTGGGGCAGCGGCTTTTTATCCTCGAAATACCAGGGTGTCAAGTTTCGTAGCCAGGGTGACCCGGTACTCTACCTGAGTGATCCAGCCGGCAGCAGTGATTCACAAAGACGCGCCTTGCTGGATCGACTGGCAAAACTCAATCAGTTCCGCGCCCAGGAAATCGGTGACCCGGAAATTAACACACGCATTTCCCAGTATGAAATGGCGTATCGCATGCAGACGTCAGCTCCGGAATTGATGGAGATCAGCTCGGAAACACAGCAGACGATCGATTTGTACGGCATCGAACCGGACAAGCCATCGTTCGCCAAAAACTGTTTGCTCGCGCGGCGTTTGGTCGAACGCGGTGTACGATTCGTCCAGCTTTTTCATGAGGCCTGGGACCAGCACGGCAACCTGGTCGGCGGACTGAAAAAGAATTGCCAAGACACCGACCAGGCTTGCGCGGCGCTGATCCAAGACCTCAAGCAGCGAGGGATGCTGGACGACACGCTAGTGATTTGGGGCGGCGAGTTCGGACGTACGCCGATGGTCCAGGGTGGCGGCAACGATGGACGAGATCATCACCCCAATGCCTTCACGATGTGGATGGCCGGCGGTGGCATGAAGCCGGGAACCACACTTGGGGAAAGTGACGAATTTGGATTCAACGTGACTCGCGACCGGGTGCACGTCAGGGATTTGCACGCGACGATCCTGCACCAATTGGGGTTCGATCACACCCGATTGAGTGTCAAATTCCAAGGGTTGGACCAACGATTGACCGGCGTCGAACCGGCACGAGTTGTCCGGGAAATCATCTCCTGAGCGACTAATGATGGCGACTTTCTTTCGCGTGAACTACGCTTTGGAAATCTTCCTGAATCCCAAACTAGATGCGATTTGATGTCCAAACCGATCACCGGAATCCTGACCCCCAACATCACGCCTGTCGATCGTGCCGGTCGTGTCGATGAAGACACGCTGCGGCGATACGTGGATTGGTTGATCGACAAAGGAGTCGACGGTCTGTATCCCAACGGCAGCACCGGCGAATTCGTCCGATTTACTGCCGAGGAACGACGCCGCATCGTTGAAATCGTGGTTGACCAAACCGCCGGCCGGGTTCCTGTTTTGGCCGGTGCGGCCGAAGCCAACGCAAAGGAAACGATCGCCGCATGTGACGCGTACGGAGCGATGGGCGTTCGCGCCGTGGCCATCGTCGCACCGTACTATTATCGACTGTCCGACCAAGGGGTGTATGCGTACTTTCGCGAGATCGCCGATTCCGTGTCGGTCGACGTGACGCTGTACAACATCCCACTGTTTGCATCACCTATTTCCGTCGACACCGTCGTCCGGTTGGCTTCGGAATGTCCACGGGTGGTGGGGATCAAGGACAGTTCGGGCGACCTGCCGAACATGATGCGAATGATTTCACAGATCCGACCGCTGCGCGAAGACTTTTGCTTTCTGACCGGATGGGATGCCGCGCTTGTACCGATGCTTGTTGTCGGTGCAAACGGAGGAACCAACGCCACCAGCGGTGTCGTCCCCGAACTGACCCGATCGATTCACCGAAGTGTGATTGCCGGCGACATTAACGGGGCAATGAAATTACAGTACCAACTGTTACCATTGTTTGACGCAATGATTTCGATCGGCGAATTCCCCGAAGGCTTCCGCGCCGGCGCACGGTCGCGGGGCTGGGACTTGGGTCCGGGGCGCGTGCCACTTTCCGATCGACAAAAAGACGCCGTCGCCGAAGCCCAACGTCAAATCGACGACTTGCTACGCGAGTTCGTGGATTCGCCGACGGCCAAGGTCAGCAATCAGGTCATTGAAAAGATTGTTCACCAGGTGATGTCGCAGCTGAAGGGGCATTAGAATGTGATTCAAGAGACTGCAATTAGTTACGAATTACGAACTTCACGAACGATCCGCGATCGCGACGAATAACGCCATGCTTCGTCATCTGACACCGAGCCAGACTTTCGTCGTTCGGCTTCTGTTCGTGTCCGTAGTGCTTTGTCTTCCTGCGTCGATCGCCAGTGCATGGGAGCCGAAGAGCAAAGCAGTCGTCAGCGGCAAAGAATCGCTGGACTTGAATTCTCCCGGGCTTTTGGAAAGCAGTGGGCTGGCGTTTTCACACGTCGATGCCGATTGCCTTTGGTCCCACAACGATTCCGGCGGCCGCGCCCGATTGCACAGCTTCAATCATTTGGGAAGACCGACCGGCAGGGCCGACTTGAAAGGAATCAAGGCAACCGACTGGGAAGACATGTCTTCGTTTGTGGACACGGTGCCGCGATTGCTGGTTGCTGATGTTGGAGACAATGATGCGGAACGTAAGTCAGTTTCGATCTACATTTTTGACGAGCCGAATCCGAAGAAAAAATCGACCATCAATGTGTTCGAACACCTGGTCATTCATTACCCCGGTGGTGCACAAAACTGCGAAGCCGTCGCCGTCGACGTAAAGAATCGCCGGATTCTGATGTTGGAAAAATCGCCATTGATCGCGACCATGTACCAGGTGGACCTGCCCAAACGCGTCGAGGCGGATCCGACAAAGGATCATGTCACGAAGATCGAAGTTGAAGCGATGCCGATTCAAAAAGTGGCGATCCCACTGGCAACCGGCATGGATCTTTGCCCAAAGACCGGTGACCTTTGGATTTCCAACTACCTGCAAGTGTTCTGCTATCCATACACACGGAAATTACCGCTGGAATCTCGGTTACGGCAAGTCCCGAGAATGCTTGATCTGCCGAGTCTAAGGCAGGTTGAAGCCGTTGCAATTGATGAAAAAGGAAGGGTGTGGGTGACCAGCGAAGGTAAGCCGGCCAAGTTGCAGCGAGTCGTTGACGAGAAGCAGTGACGAGAAGCAGTGACGAGAACGATTCTGACCGCCGACGCCCAGTCCTTTGCCCGTAGCGTCCAACACGCGTTCGATCCATGCACACCATTCGTATCGACGGCCAGAATGATCCGCGGTTATCTGATTTTAAAGACTTGCGCCGCCGACCCTCAGGCCGCGTACTTGACCATGAATTTTTTGTCGTCGAGGGCCAGTTGATTGTCAGTCGCGCAATCTCCAGCGATTTCCATATACGATCGGTGGTGGTCGAAGAAGGCCGTGATCTAAACGTGATTCGGCACGTCGATCCACAAACCGACGTCTTCGTTTTGACTCACGACCAAATTCGCGGACTCGCGGGATACGATTTTCATCGCGGCTTTCTTGCCAGCGTGACACGAAAGCCGTTCGGCGGTCTTTCCGATTTCCAACCCGACCCGGTGTCGCTCGCTTTGGTTCAGACAACGGATATGGAAAATATGGGAAGCATGATTCGGACGGCAGCTGCGTTTGGCATCCGTCAAATCCTGCTCGACTCGCGATCGGTCGACCCGTACTCTCGGCGGGCGATGCGTGTCAGCATGGGCGCCGCATTCGGGATGCGTTTTTTGAAGTTGTCTGTCCCGTCGTGTGATTTGCGGAAACTTGACAATCTTGGTGTTGTCAGTTTTGCCGCCACGCTTGCCGAGGATTCAATCACCATCGATCAACTTTCGACACAATTGGCGGCACAACACGCGAGTCGCCCGCCGTGCGTGCTGGTAATGGGCAACGAAGCCGACGGATTGCCGGCGGAGGTGCAAGCGTCCTCGACGTTTCGTGTTAACATTCCGATGGACCAGACTGCAATGGGCGGAACGCTGGTTGACAGTCTGAATGTCTCGGTGGCCGCCGCGATCCTGATGCACGAATTGACGCGGCGATCGTGATCGCACCGAGATCCGTTCAAACTTAATTTTCGGATTGCATTAGAAGTAAGCCCTGTACGACGGACTTCCAGTCTGTCGAGCCCTAA
>JAGQPO010000730.1 GCA_020426665.1 Planctomycetales bacterium | reverse complement strand
TGTGACCGAAGCCCACGTGTGGGTCGATCGCGCGTGGGGACTGCAATCCGAACTGGATGCGAAAAAGAATGACCGCATGTTTGTCGATTCACGTCCCAAGGAATCAATGACTCCGCCCAGCCATTTGGATTGGGACCTTTGGATCGGACCGGCGCCGATGCGGCCGTTTCACGAAGTCTACTTTCCCGGTCCGAACTGGTACCGGTGGTGGGACTTCGGCAATGGAACGATGTCCGATTTGGGAAGTCACTGGAACGATCTTCCCTACTGGGCACTTCAATTGGACGCGCCAAAGACTGTCGAAGCGTTCGGGCCGCCGGCGCACCCCGAAATCGCTCCGGCATCAATGTCGGCCGAGTACCATTACGGAAAGCGGGGCGAACTTCCACCGGTCAAATTGACTTGGCACCAAGGTGATCGCAAGCCCGAGATCTGGAAGCAAGGTGGTATCCCGCAATGGAAAAGTGGTGTCTTGTTTGTCGGTTCCAAAGGCATGCTGCTTTCCGATTACAACAAACATGCCTTGCTGCCCGAAGACGATTTTGTGGACTTTCAATATCCGGATCCGTTCATCCCCGATTCACCCGGGCACCACGCCGAATGGGTTGCGGCCTGTCTGGAAGGCGGGACGACAGGAAGCCCCTTCAGCTACGCAGGGCCGTTGACCGAAGCCAACCATTTGGGGAACGTAGCCTACCGAGTCGGCGAAAAAATCACCTGGGATCCCGTTAATATGAAATGTGTCGGATGTCCCCAAGCGGATCCCTTCATTCGCCGCACGCCGCGCGAAGGATGGTCGCTGTAATGGAACGCCGCGCACTTCTAAAATCCGCCGCCGCAAGCTGCATTGCAATGTCGTCCGTCGCGGCGTTCGAACAGCCAGCTGTCGCCGGACAATTCACCGGCAAGATCAAGAAAGCGGTCAAGTTCCACATGGCGACCGGTAACGCATCGGTCGCCGACAAGTTTCGCATGATCCGCGACGTCGGATTCGATGGCGTCGAAACACGCGTCAAGCTGGGGCAAGAAAACGATGCACTCGTTCGCTCATATGCCGAAGCCAGTCAATCAACGGGGCTGCCGATACACGGCGTCATTCATAGCGACAACCCCGATCTGGTTGGCGCCATCGATCAGGCAAAAATGCTTGGCGCCACATCGGTTTTGCACGTCGTTAAATACGATCGTAACATCGGTTACCTCCAGAATCACGAACAGACCAAGCAAATCATTCGTCGAGCGATCGAGCACGCAGAAAAACAGGGCGTGATGATCCTTTGCGAAAATGTCTGGGCTTCCTATTTGATCGAACCGATGGGGATGGCGCGCTTCATCGATTCTTTTGACAGCCCGATGGTCGGGATCTATTTCGACGTCGGAAACGTGGTCCGCTGGGGTTGGCCCCAACACTGGTTGGAGGTCATCGGCAAGCGAGCCAAAAAATTGGACATCAAGGAATACGACTTGACGATCGCAATGAACGAAGGGATGCGAGAAGGATTTCGCAAACCGATCGGTGAAGGAAGTATCCAGTGGGACAAGGTCCGCGCGGAACTGGCAAAGATCGATTACCAAGGCTGGGCGACCGCGGAAGTCAAGGGCGGAGACCAGGAACGACTCGCCGAAATCGCCACGCAAATGGATCGGGTGTTGGACTTGTGAATGATTTGCGTTTGCGAGTGCATTCATCCGCATGGTCTGGACGGCGCCCTGTGAATTCGCGAGCCTACTTGGTGCCAAAACCTCCTGCTCGCGAGTTTCCCGATGCCACGTTTAACATGGCCACAGCAATCCTGGAAACGATCGCCAAAAGCTCAGAACGCCGATTGATCGACGACGACCGCGCCAAGGAGGCAAAGGACCGGTATTCGGAATCGCTTCCTGCCGGGCAAGCCGGCGAGAGGGTCAGATATTCGTGACCGGCGATTTCTAGAAGTAAAACGTGCGCTCATGTCGGACAAGCTGACATGGGGCGTGGTGCGGCGAGCGGTCTGCGGGGGCGGGCTAAACTGTACTACCTCATGACCGTCCATCGGAGATTTTCCCTGTCTCCCTATCGCGGATTCCCCCAAAGCGATAGTGCACACCGCTGCGATGGATAAGCACACGTGGTGTTCCAAATCCGCCCGGTTCCACGATCGCAATAACGTGAGTGGATATCCAGACTCGCAATTGAGGCCATTGAATCGGCCATCTCCCAGCCGGAACGTTCAGTCCGACTGCTTGCTTATGCCGGTGACACCGTTCGCTTGGTGCGTGATTTGCAAAGTGCCGTCCCGACTGTGGTCCAATGTTACGGTCGGTTCGAAAATGCTGTGGAGAAGAAAATGGGATGCTACATCAAATGGTCGACACAATCCGTTGCATTTTTTTGTGTGATCGCAATTTCCCAACCCACAAACGCGCAGGAGTGGGGTGATCTTAAACGCTGGCTGCCCAGGCAATCAAATGCAGTCTTGGCAATCGATGCGCAGAAGATGTTCGACAGCAAACTGGCTCGGGAACACGACTGGCGACAACTGCATTCACAATCATTTGAACAAAATCCAACCTTACTTCCACCATCGGCCGATCGTTTCGCCTTGGGCGTGGAATTGGATTTGGAATTTCTGAGCCCCCGCAATGAATTGGCGGTGATTTCGCTACACGAACCGGTTGATCTTGAAAAACTGCAACAACGAATCCCCGGCAAACCAGATTCGATCGGATCACAAACGATCATTGAGATGGACAACGGTAATTTCATCGTACCATACTCAGACCAGCTGGTTCTGATGGTGCGAATGGCATCACGACAGTGGTTGGCACGGCAACTGGGTTTTGCAGAAGCTCCCGGCGGAACTGCGATTGCACCGATCCTGAGCGAGTCCATTGATCGAGTTGCCATAGAAGAAGCCCAGATTTCGCTGGCAATTGACTTGACCGGTGCGGTGGCAGAATCGGCTGTGGATTCCTTGATTGAGAATTCAGCCGTGTTGTCCGAAATCGACGACGGAAAAGCTCGTTTGGCCAAAGAAATCAGTTCTGCGCAAGGTATCGTCCTGCTGATTCAGTTTGACGAAACGATGCACGGGGCGATCGAGATGGTTTTTGGCGAAGAGTCAAAGATGCTCGCCACAGTCGCCAAGCCGTTCATGCTGGAGTTCCTGGATTCTGTCGGGGCTTCACTTCCAGAGTTCAACGAGTGGACAGCCGAAACAGATGGCAATCGTATCCAATTATCCGGTCCAATAACAATTCCAAGCCTGCACAAGATCCTTAGCTTGCTTCAAGTTGACACGCGCGATCTGGACCTGGCCGATAGAACTGAAAAACAAACCGGCAGCAAAGTCCCCGAAGCCTTGATCGCCGAACGAGCCACGAAACGGTATGCCGCTCGAATTAACAATATGATTTCAGCAATCCAAGCCGGGCAAAACACGGATCAGTTTTATCGTCAACTCTTGTGGACCGATCGGACTGCCAAAGCAATTACGCAGATGTCGACGCGAAATGTTGACCCGAAAGTCCTTCGGCTAGGCAACGAAATCGCGAGAAACTTGTTTGGGATTGTCTCGGATTTTCAGCAAGCGGCAGAGACGGCAAATTATCGAGGCGCCGCGGAGACACCGCCTCCCTTCGATTGGCACACGAATATGGTTCCCTACTACACGTTTGTCACGCCGTACGGGCGGTACTATCGGTATCGACCGCTGAGTTACGCGCAAATCAACATGCACACCTCGCTGGTTCGTCGCAGAGCAATCGAAGCAGAGGAATTCCGTAGGGCCAATGAATCCGCCAAACGACTCTTCAGCGAAATAGAGCTGAAACTGGAGGAGATGAATTATCACATGGATCGTTCGATCGGTCGGTAGACCCGGCGACGCAGCGGGTTTTCGAGTCTGGGAGAGACTCTCCTGCGTGGATTGCCGGCGGACTTGCGACTGACGGCGATCTCTGACGAGGCTGTGGTAGTGATCCGCCCGCTTGTCTAGTCCAATTGAATTTCACCCAGCATTAATTTGTGGCTCAGGTTGCCGACGGCGTCCAGTTCCCGTCCAATGATCTCGTACAAGTCGTCTTCGATGTCATCGACGAATGCATCGTTGACGAGCGAAAGTTGCACTGAAACAGACCACGGGCGTTCAAGAGGCCACCCAATTCGACTACACAGCCAGACACAGACTTCTTCAACCTCGTCACGTGAATCGAATATCGCGTTTGCCATTTGATTGGCGAGAACGTTATAGACCTTTCCGACGTGGCCGACAGGGTTCTTGCCGGCTACAGCTTCCAGACTCATTGGGCGAGTCAGGCTGATCAATCCGTTGCTGCGATTTCCGCGACCGACTTGGCCACTGTCGGCGCCATCGGCTGAAGTCCCGAGGACGGTCAAGTAGGCGCCACGCACTCCCGCTTCCAAGCGATCAAGCGTATTGACCGCGATTGTCACTTTACGGATCAAATGGTGCCGAGATTCCAGGTATCGGGATAACGCTTCCGTGACCGAATTCTTTGCCCATTGGTAAGTCGAAGCATCGGAGATGAAGCGATCGACGAATGCGATGGCAACGGTCAAATCAAGCTGGTGACCCTGACGCACTCCCATCACCTTGATGTCTTCGCCGGTTGCCGGAAAGTCGTCCTTGAACTGGCGTGAGTTGAGGAATCTTTCTGCTTCCAAAACCAGGCTTTCTGTTTCACTTAACGGCGCATATCCGACACCGACCGAGGTGTCATTTGAGGTCACATTGTGGTTGGAATAGACGCTCACCAACTCAGGCGACCCCGGCTGCAATACACTTCGGATTCGCAAATGATCATCCGGGTCGACGAAACGAAGGTTGGTTGAAAACCAATTTCGTATCGCCTGTTCGACGATTTCGTCCACCGGGATTTCTTTTCCTTCGAACGACATGGTCGCTCTGTCACCGACAATGAATTGCATCGGCTGAATGATCGATCCACCGCCGAATTTCGGTTCACTTCGACCGGCGACAAACAGAGCTTTGTCCACGTTGAAATGCAGGACATGCCCGGCCAATTGGAGGTACGCCTCGGACAACGAAACAGCGACGTGCTCCATTACCGAATCACAAATAGTGTCCGGATGGCCCAGCCCTTTCCGCTCAACGTATTCGAAAGGGCGCCGATCCATCGGACCTTGGGACGTTTCAAACAATTGAATTTGCTCGATCATCGGCAGTGGCAACCATCGATAGCGACAAATAAAGTAGCACGCACATTCATTCAATCGATGATGTACGGACTCACTGGTATGCAGGAGTGATGTACGGTGGTCGGTGCCAGCAGCAAAAGACGTGCCACTCGAGCGGCTTTCCCGGCCGGATGACGGAGTCAGCATTCGAAGGTCGTAATCGATCCGCCAGGACATCGCGATGCGCTGAGATTCGCCAAAAGAGCATCGCCGGAGGGCAGCGTCTCATCTGACTCAATCCTACATGCAATGCACTCCGCCACCGCAATTGTTCCGCTGCCATGGCGGAAACCTTGATCCTGGATTCAGTCCAACCGCGATCAAATGGTTCAGTTCATCGCTCTACATTCGATACGCCGGCATTTGCTCAGTGCGATCAATCTGTCGCCCAGGTTTCCAGATCTGGACATTGATATTCCAGAAATCTATGTGACTCCGAATGGTCACATGATTTGGGAATTTGATGGAGTGAACGACGAGTTCTAAACGGCAGTCGACGATGCATGTGACGCGCGACCTGACGCACTACCTAACGCAAACCGATGCGGTACGATGGAAGAACGCTTCGAAATGGATAATTATGTTGCGACCGACGCTATCTGCTTAGAGGAAGATCAATGTGTGCTAGGACCGACCGAACGAGTCGTACAGCATCGGCAAGCCGTGTGGCAATTCCTTCGCGCGTTGGGTTGTGATTTCATACTCGCCGACGATTTGACTCAGGAAGCAATCCTAAGGCTTCTGAAGCACAAGGAATTTCAACCCATCAATCATGCCGCCACGGCCAGCTACCTGCGTCGCGTCGCGCACAACCTCGTTATCTCTCACCATCACAAGCACCGTCGCACATCGACGACCGCTGAATTGGAGGTCCCTTTTGAACGTTGGAATGGGATGGATCTCGACGAGGACCCTGCCACCGAGGCACTAAAAAGCTGCTTGTCCAATCTGACCGAACGTTCTCAAAAAGCTCTGATCATGAAATATGGTTTGGAGCTCGGCGTGGAAGAAATCGGGCAAGAGTTGGGAATCAGCAGAGATGGAGCAAAAAACCTGCTGCAGCGCGCGAAATGCTACCTTCGCCAGTGCATTCAACGAAAGTTTGGCCAGCTCGATTGTCACTGGCGATTTTAGATTG
>JAGQPO010000729.1 GCA_020426665.1 Planctomycetales bacterium | reverse complement strand
CGTTCTTTGATCACTGCTGATGAATGCGTCAGTGCGTTGATGCTGCATTGTTGGCCGCGATGATAGCGTCGCGAAAAACCGCCGAGAGTTTCGGCGGGGGTAAACGCTCTTGTTGGTGACAGCACGCTTCCTTTCGGCCTCCGGGATCGATCGAACCCGGAGGCTGGGAATGTGGTGGTGCTACTACATATTGATTTCGTAGCCTTTGCGACTTTCACGTGAGAGGAACGAATTGGCTTCTTCGTCACCGATGATTTCACGTTTGGTCGGATCCCATTTCACCTCGCGTCCCAAGCGGATCGCGATGTTCGCCAAGTGGCAGGTTTCAAGCATCCGGTTGTGCGACCACACGTCGGAGATCGGTTGTTTCCGCGCGCGCATCGCGTCGATGAAGTTGGCGGTGTGGTTTTCGGGTACGGGACCGCCATAAACTGCTTCCACGGCACCTTCGGGCAGCGGATTGTTTTCCAGGTCTTCTACGGGCTTGCCGGCCAACTTGCCACGATTGACAAAGAAGCGTCCCTTCGTTCCTTCGAACAAAATCCCGTTATCGCCTTCACTGGTGATGACCAGCGGAATGTCGCCCGGCATATTTGCGTGAATCTCGAACTTGGTCGGCGAGTTGTATTGGTCGCTGACGGTCGGATAACCATCTTTGTAATCGACCGGCAGCGAATAACTGACCGGGGTGACCTTGCTGGGACCGGTATCACTTGCGCCCAATGCCCAGGTCGCAATGTCAACGTGGTGCGCGCCCCAGTCATTCATCTGACCACCGGAGTACTCGTACCAGTTGCGCCATGCGTAATGGCAATTGGTGTACAGCGGCACTCCGCCACCGTATCCGGTTCGCATTTCCGGCAATGCACGGTAGGGTACCTTGGGTGCCGGGCCGAGCCACATGTCCCAATCCAGGCCTTTGGGGACATCGACGGTCGGGATCACTGGCGATCCCGTGGCGCCATTGATTCCGCAGGTGACCTTACGGATTTCGCCGATTCGGCCTTCTCGAATCAATGCGATCGCTTTCAGAAACCGATGTTCGTTTTCGGTTCGCTGCATCGTTCCGACTTGGAAGACTCGACCGGTTTGTTTGACAATTTTTTCGATCAGTTTTCCTTCATCGATTGTCAACGTCAGCGGCTTTTCGCAATACACATCTTTGCCCGCCAACATTGCTTCGACCGACAGTTTTGTGTGCCAATGGTCTGGGGCGCCAATCATGACCGCATCGACGTCTTTGCGATCCAGTACCGATCGATAATCTTTGTATCCGTCGGCCTTTTTGCCCGTCTTCTTTTCAAGGTTTTCGAGGTTTGCCCCCAACACATTGGCGTCGACGTCGGCAAACGCGGCGAAGTCTGCGAACTTTGTCGATTTGCTCGTGATCGTCCAACCTTGGTTACGCAACCCAATCGTTGCAAACACAGGCCGTTCATTTGGCGAATCTTGACCGCGTGATAATGTGCCGGACCCTGCGAAGACGCCGGCTGCTGCAGCGGCCGATGTCGTTCGTAAAAAGTGACGCCGATTCAATTTGTGGGACAATGTCATTGATAGCCTCTCGAGTAAGTGTCGTTAAAGAATAATTTTAAGGTTCAGTGTTCAAGTCGAAATCAATCGCCCGACTCCGGGTCGTTCAAGGTGCCGGTTACTCCCCGGACGATGCGTGATCGGTCTCGGTTTCCCGAAGCACGTTGATGACCGCATCGTATGCAGGTTTGGGTTGAAATTGTCGATCGAACAGTAACGGATAATTGGTTCGGTTCCAAGGAAAATAGTTCAACCAGCTCTGGCCGTCATGCAAATTCCAGAATGAAACGCGGGCGATTGTGTCCTGGTATTCATCAAATAAGCGAAATAATGCCTCGTACTGCTTAATCTGCTGCTGCCGGATCTCATCCGGTAATCCATCTTTGTACGGGTCATAGGTCTTCAATTCATCACGATACTTTCCGTCGTCGGCCCACCAGCGACCGCGTTTGACGACGTCAATATCCAGTTCCGACACCACGACTTTGATGCCAAGGTCGCGAAGTGCCTGAAATGTTTCCACCAATTGGGTAAGCGAATCATCGCCCAACTCGAAATGGCCCTGCATGCCATAGGCGTCCACCGGGACGCCACGATCTTTTAGTTCGGACAGCAGACGAATCAATTTCTTGCGTTTATCTGGGAAGTGGCAATTGTAGTCGTTGTAGATCAGCAGCGCATCGGGATCATGTTTTCGCGCGGTTCGAAAAGCAGTTTCGATGAAGTCGATTCCCGTGGTTCGGGTGTATACCGAGTCTCGAAGATAGCCCTCTTCTCCATCGGCCAACGCTTCGTTGACAACATCCCACATTGTCGCCGATTCTTGATACCGGCTGACAACCGTTGCAACATGGTTCTCGATTCGACGAAGTAACACGTCGCGCGATACAGCTTGGCCGTTGTCCAGTTGCATCATCCAATCATCGGTTCGGTCGTCTTTCGCCCAAACCAAACAGTGTCCGACAACTTCAAGACCGTGGTCTTTAGCAAAGGCAACGAACCGATCGGGGGCTTCAAAATTCCATGTTTCTTCCGCCGGGTGGATTCCCTGGGGCTTCATGCAATTTTCGGGCGTCAGTATCTGGAACTGATTTTCGATCAACTCCGCACATTGTGGATCCGCGAGAACCTGTTCGCTCACGCCGACTCCCATCTTAAATCGATCACCGGCGGCGTCCTTCAAAGACATCTTCTTTGTTGATTCGCCGGATTCCTGGCCGATGGAGCTGCCGGCCAGAATGAGAGGCAGTGCCAGTAAGGCAACCACTAACAACGATTGAAATCGCAATTGAACGCCTGATCTTTGAAACTCGTCAATCGCGTCGTCCAATGACGCGGACAAATTTGGTTCGTGGGACCGCTCGTACGGGGATCGGTAAAGGTCTGTAGAATTAGAGGAACCGTACAGTTTACACGAGAATCAGTCGCGACCGTATCCCTGCAGTTTCCTTTTACAGTAGATGACATTCCCATGAAAAAACTCATCCTCCTGGCCACGCTCTGTGCACTCCAGTTTGCGAGTGTCTCGGGACAATCGCCGGAGCAAAACCCAGGACAAAACAACCCAGGGCAAAATCCCGAGCAGCCGCGGCAGGGTCGACGCGGCGGCGGATTTGGAGGTCCCGTCCAGCTCGGTCCTGACGACAAGCAAACGTATCCCGATCCACCTGTCGGCATCGTCGAAAAACGCGAAGGTATTCAACACGGCAAGTTGGAAATGATCGACTACGAATCAAAGACCGTTGGCACCATTCGCAAGATGAATGTCTACACGCCGCCGGGATACACGTCCGAGAAAAAGTATCCGGTGTTGTATTTGTTGCACGGCATCGGCGGCGACGAAACCGAATGGCAGCGGTTCGCGACGCCGGACGTGTTGTTTGACAACCTGATCGCGGACGGAAAAATGGTGCCGATGATCGTGGTCATGCCCAACGGACGCGCGCAAAAGAACGATCGAGCCGAAGGCAATGTGATGGCCAGCGCGCCGGCGTTCGCGGTTTTCGAGAAAGACTTACTAGACGATGTGATCCCGGCGATCGAGTCACGCTACTCCGTTCAATCCGATCGCGAGCATCGTGCCTTAGCGGGGTTGTCGATGGGCGGTGGCCAGTCGTTAAACTTTGGATTGACGCACCTGGACAAGTTCGCATGGGTGGGCGGATTCTCGTCCGCCCCCAACACCAAGGCTCCGGAGGAGCTGGTGCCCGATCCCGCAATGGCCAAAGAGCAGCTGAAATTGTTGTGGCTGTCCTGTGGTAACAAAGATGGGCTGATTCGAATCAGTCAGCGGCTGCAGCGATACCTGAAAGAGAACGACGTGCCACATCTGTGGAACGTCGACTCACACGGTCATGATCCGAACCACTGGCGTAATAATCTGTATCACTTCGTCCAGTTGCTTTTCATGTAGTCATCCCACTTCTTTCTCATCTTTCGCTTTTGCTTGATTCTCGCTGTCATCGTCCGTAGAATCAGTGGATCTTCAGACAGGTCAATAGAAATGCGAGATCAACGTTACTGTGAAAGCGGGCATCTGGACCATGCATTTCGTTCATTCGGTGGGACGCTGCGTGAAGGGTTGTGCTTGTCCAATCGACGCAACATGGTCAAAGCGTCGTTGGCGGGACTGGCCGGGTTGAGTTTTCCAGAGTTGTTGCGTCAGCGCGCGTTGGCGACGCAGCGTGGTGAATCGGTTGGATCGCATCGCAGCGTGATTTTGTTGTGGATGACAGGCGGTCCCAGTCACATCGACATGTGGGACATGAAGCCGGATCGCCCGTTGGAAAATCGAGGTCCGTTTTCGCCGATTTCGACAGCGATTCCAGGCGAGTTTATCTGCGAACATTTGCCGAAGCAGGCGGCGATGTTGGACAAGTTCACCGTCATCCGCTCCGTTGATTGTCGTCACAGCAATCATGAACCGAATCAGGTGATGCAGACGGGCCATCGCGAAGCGGCACCACGAGCCAATCCAAAGGGCGACCGCTATCCGGCCATCGGATCGGTGATTGGAAAACTACGCGGCGCCAATCATCCCGGTGTGCCACCGTACATCGCGTTCCAACGATCTTCATCACACATCGCTTATGCGGGTTATCTGGGCCAGCAACATAACCCCTTCATCGCGAACGATGCCGCGCGGCTGCCGGTTTACGATCTTGTGGGAAAGGACACCGGCAAAGTAAGTGATCCAAAGATGTTTCGGATGCCTCGCGAACTGAATTTTGATCGCATTGAACAACGTTTGGGGTTGCTTCGAGAGTTGGACCAAATGCGCCGAGAGTTGGATAGCACCGGAATGATGGATGCGATGGATGCCTACCAACAACAGGCACTCGATCTGCTGGCCGGCGGGCGTGTCCAAAAGGCGCTTGATCTGTCGAGCGAACCGACTGCGATTCGCGAACGGTACGGCGAACATCTTTGGTGCCAGCAGGCGTTGTTGGCACGCCGATTGGTCGAGGCGGGCACGTCGTTTGTCACCATCGATTTGAGTTACCACACCGCCTCGGGAACCTGGGACAACCACGGCGACAACATTCCGCCCTATGGCGGCATTTCAAAGGGACTGCGCCCGTTGCTTCCGTTGTTTGACCATCTGATCACAACGCTCGTGACGGATCTGGATCAGCGCGGATTGCTGGATGAAGTGTTGGTGGTTGCGATGGGCGAATTTGGGCGAACGCCGCAAATGGGAACCCAAGGCAGCACCGACGGGCGAAACCATTGGCCCCACGTGATGAGCATGTGTTTAGCCGGCGGTGGAATGCGTCATGGACAAGTGATTGGTTCAACGGACGCAGATGGCGGAGCGATCAAGAGTCGACCGGTCACGCCCGGTGATTTGGCGGCGACAATCTATCATCACATGCAAGTTCCGTTGCACGCAACGTACGACGATGACCGTGGCCGCCCGACGTTCATCGTCCAAGAAAACGGAAAGCCGATTTCCGAATTGATCTGATTCAAACGCTGCAGGCAGCGCGTTAGAACGCTCAGGCCTCTCCACCGCCGTTCCATGCCACCGATTGGTTTGCAGCGCGGGAATCGTTCCCGCCATGCAAGCAGCTTCGGGGTGCCCCGCGACGTACGGTCCCCAGCCCGGCTTATGACCCTGATACGTTCCGCAACAATTTGCAGGTGCCAAACTTCCGCAGTCCTGTGCTTGTCCCGTCCGTCTCGATCGGGACAATGACGCCAAACTAATCCAGTTCGGGACGAGGAATCATGAGTTATCCAACACGCCTGGATCGCGCCATCCAAATCGTCGAAGTGTGCGAGGAAAAAGAGATCGCGGTTCGGAAATGGGAGAGGACTACGGCAGCACTGAACGGACTTGAATTGACAGGCGCATCGGACGATGTTCGAAACAAGATCGAATCTTATGGCCTCTCATGCAACGCAATTCTGAAGGATTACGACGCCACTGTAGGCACCGGCGATGGCAGCGAATTCCTGTTGGAGGAAGATGATGCCGCCGAGCTTGTCGAGCTCGCCCTGCAGCTTGCCATTAGTATCCGCTTTGCCGAGACAAATCGTATTCTGGACCGACTGCGTCACCACCTTGGTGTGCTTCCCGAAGCCGAGATCGTCGAGGCCCGTCGGCACCAGAAATGGTTCACCCCGCTTTTGATCGCTGAATGCCAGACAGAGATCAACCGGCTTGGTGCGAGTGACGGAAACGACGATGACGTTGCGACGGAACAAAATTCGATTCCGTTCTTTTCACTGTTTCTATTCTCGGAGTGGAGTTGCGTCGAGTCAGTCGAGGTCGTGTTGCAAGCATTGAAGCTCCCTGGGGATCGGCCTTTTCAACTTTTCAGCGACGGGATTCACGAACATGTGTCTCGTTATTTGGCACAGTTTCTATATGGCGAGATTGACCGAATCGACGAACTCGTCCGAGATCCGAAGTGCAATTTGTACGTGCGTTGGGCTGCAGTCGGCAGCTACAAGTACTTAGTGCGAGATGGCGTCCTGGCCACCACTGAAGCGATTCGTCGACTGGATCGACTTTTTGAAGAGACGAAAGTCGTTGGTGAAGCTGGACGACCAGGTCTGGAGCATCCATATGAGCTGAGCGCGGGAATCATTGAAACGATCGTCTCAATTGACGGTGGCATGAATTCGCAATTATCCCAAACGGACTTCGATTTCGTCGACGAGTTTATTATTCGACGAGACGAATTCGGGGAAACAACCGACCCTGAAAGCCAGGCTGCACTGGCCGAGGGTTTGCGGCAACTTCCACCGACGAAATTAGATGATTGTATCGAGTTCCTAAGGCATTGGAATGCGTTTACGCCAAGTCGTACTCCCCCCAAGCGTCTGCGTTCGACGATTTCCAGTAAAGATATCAAGCCAGCGGCGAAGCATTCGCCCAGTCCAGCCGTTCCGCCACCGAAATCAACGACGGCGCGACGTGCCGAAAAGACCCCGCGCAACGCGAAGTGTCCCTGTGGAAGCGGAAGGAAGTACAAGCTGTGTTGTCGACGAAACAAGCCTGACGCTAACGCGGACTTCAGCTGATAAAGGCTAAGAGCCTAATTGGGCTCTTTGGTCACCAGGTAACTGCGGTCGCCTCGTGTGACGTAGATGGCGTCTTCGCCGAGTCGTTGGCAGAGTTCGACCAGGAACTCGATCAGGCGATCAAATTCTGGCTCGTGATTAAATGAGACTTCGAAGCGTTCCATCACATCGTGGGCGATCTGACCGGCCTGGTCGATCCAGTAACCCTTGACCGGCGTTGGCGATTGCGTGTAGGCGCGATAACGGTGCATCAAGAATTCGTGAATCGCGGAACGCGCGGTTTGTGTTCCGTGATAAAAACGAGGGTCGTCCAGTTTATGTGATGGAATATAAAACACCGTCATCGTCCCCAATGCCAGGATGTGCGGCGAAACGTTGGTGCCCATCAGCGGAACTGCTCTTGTATGGCGTCAAGGAAAGCTTGGAACTGGTCTGCCGGCAATTCGTTAATTCCGGCAGCAGCCTGGCGTCCACCACCGGTTGGGAATTTGCGACACAGTTCGTCGGCGCCGGTTTTCGTATCCAGCGGGGCGCGGACGCTGACCAAGTATTCGCCCGAAGGCAATAGACTGGCCAAGGCGTGCGCCCGGTGCGGGTTGTCGCGGGCGAGCTGGTTGCTGTACACACCGCTGACGCGACGGGAAAACGATTCATCGGGGAATGAAAACACGGCGCAGTGTTCGGTTTCCAAAACCGGTGCGATGGAACTCGCGCGGTTCATATCGCTTTCGAATCCGTTGTGAAGCGCTTCGAAGGTTTTATCCGATGCGATGAAGTCGAAGGGATCGGCGTAGGGTTTGATTTTTCGATACAAGTCATCCGGTGCGAAATACAGGTCTTCCAGCTTGCTGCCGTAACCGTTGTAGTTCAGCAGCGTTCCGAGGGTTTCCAGCTGTTGCAGTTGTGACGCATCAAGATTCAGTGGCTCCGCTGCGGTTCGCGCCGCGTCGTGCAGGTTGTCGCCGAACAGCGCGGTCACCGCCCATGGCAGAAAGGCGCTTTTCAAGAACCGGTTGACCAGCAACCCGGTGCAAACGTCTCCGGCGGTGTCAATCGTGGCGGTCAGGTTCGGCGAATCGGGAATCTCGCCGGCGAAGTGGTGGTCGAAGTAGTCGACACGAACTCCGGCATCGAGCAACCGGCCGAGGTCGTCACGGTTTTTGTCCAGCGAAATATCAAGGACGGTTACCGTATCGCCCGCTTGGGCCTGGACGCGCCGGAGCAAATTGATGTCCCGTTTGGCTCCGGTGATCAGCGTGCTTTCGCGCGGGTCGGCCAACCGCAGCTGATGGAGGGCACAGATTCCGTCTGCATCGCCGTTAAAAACATCGAAATGGGGCACATCGGTCTCCTTGGAAATCGTCGGCAAAAGGGAGAAATGTAACGTCGGACTTGGAAACGGAAAACAGTCGATTTGCGGATGTTGACCCGAGTTGGCTGCGTCTTTCGTCCGGGTCGGGTAAACTGTGGGTCCCCACGGGATGACCTCTCCATCGGCCCCCCCCTGCCTCCGGATTCTCTCCATGAATGTCCGAACGATCCACAGCGTTTTATTCCTGGCCTCGGTGCTGCTGGTCATTGTATTGCCGGCCACGGC
>JAGQPO010000728.1 GCA_020426665.1 Planctomycetales bacterium | reverse complement strand
ACCCGAATGCGTCAGCGAGGGACCTAACACGGTTGCCTGGAGTCCCGCGCTGACGCGATCCGGCGGTTTGATCGCGGAGCGATCAACGACTAACCCTAAAACCAAAATCTGGACAAAGCACCAGTCTGATTGACCTCCCGTGTCAGAAAGTGCGGAAAAGATTCCACCGCTGATCGGACGTCGCAAAAAATCGCCTAAACCTCGCGAGAGATTGCCGGAAAGGTGCAAAAGCCCGATCGCACGATCCAAACTTTCAAGGAATCCTCTATGCTGACAGGAAACATCCCACATTCCGCCGTTTCTGCCGGCCAGATCCAAATGCCGTCCGCCGTTCCGCCCAATCGCCCCATCCACCTTGATTCAAATCGGAAACCGCCCGGCGGCGCGACCGGCGATCGCGACGAACACATCTCCGGCAGCCTGTCCGCGCCCGGGTTTATTGATCTGACCGATGAATCATCGCAAGGTGATTTCAGCGGCGAGAGGCCGCCCAAGAAAGAACCGGCGACGCAGGGAGAACTTTTTGAAACCAATCCGCCGCCGTGGGAATTAGGTGCCGACGAAGACGTCGCCGTCGCGCGAGTGGTTTTTCGAGACGCACCGTATGGACCTTATGATTACCGGATTCCCGCCGAACTGCGCGACCGACTTCAACCCGGCATGCGGGTCCATGTCCCGCTCGGCCGCCGAAGACGTCCCACACTGGGCTGGTGTATTGAAACTCAATTCGGCACCGTATCGGGCAAAAAACTGATTGACGTCGCCGAAGTGCTGGACGCCGAGCCGTTGTGTGACCCCGCTCTGGTTCGACTGGTCAATTGGATGAGTCATTATTACCAATCACCGGCCGGACAAGTTTTTGACGCTTTGATCCCTTCCAGCGTCCGCGGCAGCGCCGGCACCCGCGAGCGCACGTACCTGTCCCCTGCCCCGTCAACCGAAGACGAGTCGGTCGTCGACGCGCTGCCGGCAAAGCAAAAACGTGCGCTACGAATGTTGATCGCCTCGGGCCGCCCCATGACCGCTTCACAGTTGATGGTGTATGCCGAATGCACCGCCGCTCCGATCAACGCTTTGCGAAAAAAGGGGATGGTGACCGAGGACACGCGGCGTGAAATGACGACGGGCTTACCGACGCGATGGCAATCCGGCGATGGAGAAAAAACCGAAACACACGATTTGACGGAAGATCAATCGAGCGCCCTGGGTCGAATCACCGCCGCGCTCGACTCGGGGGCCGCCAAAACGTTGTTGCTTCACGGTGTGACGGGCAGCGGAAAAACGGAAGTCTACATTCGCGCCATCGAACACGTTGTTAAATTCGGCCGCGCGGCAATCGTCTTGGTGCCGGAAATCAGCCTGACCCCACAGACCCGTGGACGATTCGAACGTCGATTCGCATCGGTCGCGGTGTTGCACAGCCAGATGACGCCGGCCGAGCGCCATTTCCAATGGCAACGCATTCGCCGTGGGGAAGTTCAGGTCGTCGTGGGACCGCGGAGCGCAATTTTTGCGCCCCTGCCCCGATTGGGTTTGATCATCCTGGATGAAGAACACGATGGCTCGTTCAAACAGGACAGCCAACCGCGGTACCACGCCCGCAAAGTCGCCTTCGCCCGCGCCCAATCGCTTCAAATTCCGTTGTTGCTGGGCAGTGCGACGCCGTCATTGGAATCCTGGTACGCGACCGAGACCGGACACGCGGAATTGATTTCCATGCCAAACCGCGTCGGCAACCGGCCAATGCCCGACGTTCAACTTGTCGATTTGAGAATCAAAGATGAACGTTCGCGCGGCGGAGCCATCAGCCGGCAATTGCATCAGGCGGTAAGCGAAACCTTGCGGGAAAAGGGGCAAGTCATCTTGCTGCTGAACCGTCGTGGTTTCGCAACGACAATCCAATGCCCTTCGTGTGGCCATGTGGTCGCTTGCCCGGATTGCGAAATGCCGTTAACGCATCACCGCGACGGCGGCAAAGCGGTTTGCCATTATTGTGATTACACGATCGCCACTCCGCCGTGGTGCCCGGAATGTCGCTTCGACGGCATTCGTTACGGTGGACTTGGGACACAGAAGTTAGAAGTCGAAGTCAAGGCAAGGTTCCCCGAGGCGCGGGTCGCGCGGATGGACAGCGATACGATGCGCCGCCCCGGAAGCCACCAAAAGGTTTTGTCGGCATTCCGTAGCGGCGAACTGGATTTGTTGCTGGGAACCCAGATGATCGCAAAGGGACTCGATTTCCCCAACGTCTTGCTGGTCGGGGTCATCAATGCAGACGCCGCCCTGCACTTCCCCGATTTCAGGGCCGGTGAACGGACCTTTCAATTGGTTACACAGGTGGCCGGACGAACCGGTCGCGGAGATCGTGGCGGACGTGTGATTGTGCAAACGTTTTCGCCCGAACACATGGCGATCCAAGCCGCCTCGCGACACGATTACTTGCAATTCGCAAAAGCGGAAATTGCCAATCGTCGAAAATTCAACTACCCGCCGCTTGGCTCGATTGCCCGAATTATCATCCGCGGTGCCGTCGAAGAGGTAACCGAAGCGACGGCGAACTCGTTGCTGGGATTATTGGAATCGGCACGTGATCGCTTGGCTGCCCAGGTCCGGGTGCTGGGTCCGGCACCGCCCCCCATCGCCAAACTGCGAGGGAAGTACAGATTTCACTTGCTGCTGCAGTCACTCGATCCGTTGCAATTGGGAGCGACCATTCGCATGGCAACCAAAGCGTTTAAAATCCCGGAAAAAGACGACGTCCAATACGTCATCGATATTGATCCCATGGACATGCTGTAAAAGCATCTCATTTGAAGACACCGCGCTGTCGTCGCATCACGCCGAGGTTGCTTATTTTGCCTTTTTGATTCTCGACGCGATTTTCTTCATCTTCTTCAATTCACTTTCTGCAACCACCCATCCACGACAATTCTTGGCGCCGCATTTGCATTGCGGAATCCACCACTTGGCTTCCCATTGATAGTCGAAGCAAATCTCGGTACCCGGTTCGATATTGCACCTGGCGATCAATCCGTTGGACTCATCGGTGATTTGCAGCATGTCGCAATTCGGGCTGCAAGAGTGATTAATAAAGGCCCCAGGAATCGAGGGTTCCAAGCACCAATCATCCTCCAGGTGCATCGCGTACGTCGATCCATCGTAATCCTTTGCCGGAATCAGTTGCCCGGTAATTTCGATGATCAACTCTCCCGGCAAAAACTGGCGCGACGCAAAGACACCACACCCAAGTTTTCCGCCGTGGTCATAAATGTACACGTCACGATCTTCATAACTGCGGTATCCATAGTCTCGATCCACAGCACTCTGCAGCTTCTTGCGGCGTTTCTTTGATAGTTCCATCGGTGATCTACATCGAATCATGTTACTGGGCAGCGTCAGCCAGATTGCCGCCGCGGCTGATCTTCATAGCGAAAAACGATTCCCTTAGGGAGCGGTCTGATGAAAGAGACTCGCCAGAAAGCCCTACATCGGCATTAACGCAAGACTTTCCGCCAAAGTTTAACGCTTACGAAAAGGATCGGACTCCAGCGCGTGACGGTATCAACCTCGTTACAATCTGGGACGACTCATTTACCAGACCAAGGCGAGGCTGCGCAGAGATGCTCGATTCGGAATTCGAATTCACCCAGTCCGAGACGTACGGGTTAACGGATATCGGACGAAAGAGGTCTGTCAACCAAGACCAGTTCCTGATCGCGGAACTTAGCAAATCGATGTTGGTTTCGGCGTCCAGTCTTGCGGAAATCGACACCGGCCGATTTTTTGGCGGGATCCAGGGACAGGTGTTATTGGTCGCCGACGGAATGGGTGGACATGCCGCGGGGGAGAAGGCCAGCAGTCTGGTCATGCAACACCTGATCGGACGTCTGTTGAACAGCGTGCATTGGTTTTTTCAATCCGACACCGGGTCCGAAGAGGAATTCGTCAACTCGTTGAAGAACTTGTTGCGTGATGCCCACAGTCGAGTCCTTGCTGCGTCTCGCGAGAACCACAGCGTTGCCGGCATGGGCACGACGTTGACGATGGCCTATATCCACTGGCCGACGATGTACGTGGTGCACGCCGGTGATAGTCGTTGTTACTTGATTCGTGACGGTGCTGCCCAGCAATTGACAACCGACCACACGTTGGCGCGGCAAATGGTCGAAGCAGGCGGGATGAAACCCGAAGATGAAGCAACCAGTCGATGGAGCAACGTGCTTTGGAACGTGC
>JAGQPO010000727.1 GCA_020426665.1 Planctomycetales bacterium | reverse complement strand
AGCCAGCAGGGGACCGGGTGCTGCGCCTACGCCCCATGTCGGCTTGTCCGACATGGTCGCAAGTTTTGCGTTTAGCAAACGCGGATCACAAATATCGGCTCCCCTGGCCGGCTTGTCCGGCAGGAAGCAAAGTCGTCGGATACTCAAGCCGCCCGCCACCGACAGGCGACATCGTCTGCGACAAACGTCTCGGTGGTTTGCTGAAGTCGTGCCGATCAGTGCGACTCTGTCGAAGTTCAGGCGGTCGGAGCCTGCCGTCTATCGCTTGACAATTGCGGTTGGCCAAATCGAATTCATTGGGGGCTTTTTTCCTAGGGCGGCGCCGACTCGCAGGGCTCGTTCGGCTTGCCCTAGGCTTTGGTTGTCAGCGGCCGTTGGCCGAACGGCAGCCGTAACGGTTCTTTAAGATGATTGCAATGAATGACAAGTGGGTTGTTGCTATCAACTCCGATTGGATGGGTCCGTGAAACCGGCATTGTCACCCCACGGAGTGGCTCGTAGAATCGGGATTCGACACCTTAAAACTGGGCCATGGATGCTGCCGCAGATGACTCCCCGTTGACCGTCATGGATGACCAACATTCTTTCAAATCGCTACAACACCGAAAGGCGTTTTCTCGGCGGCGTGTGCTGACTCGGCAAAGTGCACTGACTCGGCAAAGTGCACTGACTCGGCGGAGCGGGCTGACGATCCTTGAATTATTGGTTTCTATCGCGGTGATTGGTGTCCTCGCCGGGCTTGTATTGCCGGCAATCGGAAGCGTCCGCGAGACATCGCGTCGAGTCCAATGCACTGATCATCTTCGAGAACTGGGACTTGCTCTGCAGAATCATCACATCACCGACAACAGCCTTCCATCGGGCTGGGCGACCGATTCGGCGGGGCAATCCGCCTACGGCTGGGCCGTCATGATTCTGCCGTACCTCGGCCAACACGGGCTTGCCGAATGCATCGAGATTGAAAAACCGATCAACGATGATCGACACGCGTTGGTTCGCCAAACGTCGTTGGAGATGTTGCTGTGCCCATCCGACATCACCGAACCGACGTTTATGCTCTTCCAGGAATCCGAGCACGATCACGACGATCATTCGAGGCATGTAGAAATCTCGCCGGGCACTGATCAAATCGAACCGCTCGCGGAGCTGGCTGAGTTGCCGACGGCGAACTACATCGGGATGTTCGGCACCATTGAGCCGGACTTTGAAAGACCGGCTCCGCTCGGCGATGGCACGTTTATGGAAAATCGCCACACACGATATCGCGACTTCCAACGTGGCCTGAGCGTCACCATGGTGGTCGGAGAGCGGACGATGGCGCAAGTTCCATCGACATGGTTGGGAATTGATATGGAAGGCGAGGACGCGGTGGCGAGGGTGGTCGGCGCGGCGCTCGAAGGAATCAACCAACCGTTTGCCGACGAATGCGATTTTTCGAGTCGTCATCCCGGCGGAGCAAACTTTTTATGGGGCGATGGCCACGTCACGTTCGTGACCGAGCACATTGATCTTAGGCTGTACCACGAATCTGCCAGACTGCGCCGCTGAGTCGCGTTTCATTTTCACGCGTTTACGAATCACTGAGGACCAATCCATTGTCGCGAACACAGATCACGAAGTGCGAAGCAGAAGTCATGGACATCGTTTGGGATCGTGGAAGTGTCACGATCAATGATGTCCTGGAGGCGATCGACCGCGACTTGGCGTACACCACCGTTTTGACAACGATGAGGATTTTGGAAGACAAAGGAATTGTCCGGCGTGGAGAAAAAATCAGCCGCGCGTACACATACACGCCGGCGGTGACGCGTGAAGAAGTCCGTCTGGGAATGCTTCATGAATTAACCGATCGGCTGTTCGGCGGTTCGGTCCAGTCTCTCGTGTTGAGCCTATTGGACAGTGACTCGGTTTCGCCCGCGGACATTGCCGCCGTGAAACGTGCGGCCGACCAAGCGGAGCGTCGTCGATGACTTCCGCCCAGGTTTTTGAAACGCTCGCTAGCCTGCCGCTGCAGATTCTTGTCGTCGTGATCGCCATCGCCGCTCTTGGTCGAATCAAGATTAGCGCCGCAACACGCTGTCGGCTTTGGACGATCGCGTACTTGTCCATCATTTTTTTGATCGCTGCCGCGTTTCTTGTCGCCCACATTCGACTGTTGGACATTGGTTTTCGATTCAGCGAATCGTCGGCGCGTCGTATCGTCGAAACGCAAATCGGAATCGTCCGCTTGATTGGGATGACTTGGTTGATCGGCTGCGTAATGGTGCTGATACGCCGCTGCTGTCGATTTGCCGCGTTACAACGTTTTTTGCGTCACGAGTGTCGGCCCATGACTGACCAAGAACTGGCCGGATTGCCCTTAACTGACAACGATACAGTTCCGTCCAATTTGCATTGGCTGGTTTCGAAACACAAACACGGACCATTCTGTTGGCAATTACATCGACCAACGATCGTTATTTCACGGGATGTTTTGCGGGATGATACACGGACGCTGCGTCATGTGTTGCTTCATGAATTGGAACACCTGCGCACCGATCACCCGCTCCAACACTTCCTGCAAGGCATCTGTTCCGTTGCGTTATGGTTTCATCCGGCGATTTGGTGGGCCGCGCGAGACGCCGAACTGTCTAGGGAATTCCATTGCGATGAAGTCTCCGCCAGCGACGGAAATTCCATCGGCAGCTACTTGAGAACTCTGACTCGAATCGCGGAACAAAGTACAGACGCTCATGCCTGCACGCTTGCGTTTGGACGGCGAAAAAGCGCGATTATCCGCCGCACCGAACGTCTGGTTTCCCTTTCGGCTTCGCCGGAAAAGCAGGCGATTCTCCGGAGTCATATTCGCGATTACCTGGCAATCGGGATCTTGCTGCTGGTCGTCGCTGTGGCTTCACAGATCTGGCTACCGGTGAATGTGCTGGCGTCGACTCGATCACGGGTTTCCCCGTGGCCCCGATGGACCGCCGCGGTCTTGCATGACTGGGGTGTTTCGGTACGCGATTTCGAACAGTTTGATGATCGCCATGATCTCCGAAAGATCGTGGAACCAGAAGACCAATGAACTCGCAAGGCGAAACACAACGCGGAAGATCACTGCCAATTCAACAGCGACCGCCGGATCGCATCATGAACGTTAGACATCGGGAATCCGGTCCGCAGCAACTTGGAATTATCCAGGACACAACTTGAACGCGGCACGCGAGCCGTCGCTTGCATGAATTCGGCTTCGTCACGAAAGTACTTGAATTCCCGATCGGTCTTCAAACAATTGATGATCAAACCGACAACCTCGCGAGTCGTGATCGCTCCCGAATTCACCACGTTGTACGTCCCAAATGGAACGCGATGCTGCCAACAATACAGGCACGCATCGACAAACTCATCCAGCTCGGCAAGCGAGTTGGTGACGTCAAGCAACCGTTCGTAATGCATCAGTTTCGAAAGATAGTTCCGTGAACCGTCGCGGCAACTGAACGGGATTCTAAGCCGCCAGACAAAGACACTTTCCGCACCTTGCAAACATTCCTCACCGAGCGCCTTGCTGCCGGAATAAAAGCTGCACGGAGGCGACCGAAAACAAAAGTTTGGCGGATCCGTTTCACGATGCCCCAACGCTGCACCGGCATGCCCCCGGTTGCCAGCGCCACTGTAAATACAGCCCGATGAAACGTGCCCCCACGGAAGTCCTCGCAATTCACAGGCTTGGCGAATCACACCCGGCAACACGGCGTTGCCCATCAAACATTCCGCCTTGTGATCCTCACACGCTTCGACATTCGGTTGCCCGGTGTACCCGGCGGCATTGATCAAGAACGACGGATTGGTTTGATCAATCAGTGCGATCAAGTGATCAAGTCGCGTGTAGTCACATTGCCGCCGCGACACAACTTCGAACGCCAACGAGCGTTTGGCAAGCGAGTGCGCGAACGCCGTGCCGACGAAGCCGCGCCCACCGAGTAATAAAATCACGGGCGCTCTCGAACCTCCAATCTGTCGTCGATCCCCACTCCGACCTCGCGATACAATTCCAACATTTTGTCCAGACAGATGGGCAGCGTGTATGAATCCAAAATCGTCTGCCTGGCAGCCCGTCGAATCGGATCGAAAGCCACAGGATCATCGAGCACCGCCAACACTCGGTCGACCCAACCGTCAATATCAAAGAAGTCGACCAGAAAACCATTCCGACCGTGGTCGATCAATTCGCGTACCGGTGCCGTGTCGCTTCCGATCGCCAACGCTCCGCAACTCATCGCGTTAAACAATGACCAACTCAATGTAAAGGGAACGGTCAGGTACACGTGCACGTCCGATACCGAGAACACGTTAACCAACTCCGTCGGACGGACTCGTCCGACAAAATGAATTCGCGATATGTCGATTTCGTTCTTACTAAGAAACCACTGCTTGAATGTTTTACCGTTCGTGAACCTGGCGTCGCCGCCATAGGCGATCCGGTCTTCACCGACAACCAAGACCGTCACGTCACTTCGTTTCTGGCATACCCTATCCGCGACTCGCATAAAAATATCAAACCCCCGCATCGATTCCATTCCGCGGCTGACATAGGTCAAAACGTGATGGTCTTTCGGGATTTCGATCTCCCCGATGCGCCGAACTCTCTGGTCCATCGGCTTCCAAAAATCCGCATCGATGCCGTCGAAGATTGTTCGAACCTTGGTCCGAAACTCCTGGGGTAACTGCGATTGTTGGAATTGCGTCGGCGAATAACCCGCGTCACAGTTTTCCAGGTCCAACAGTAACATCGCGTTGCGAGTTTGCGCCCTCAATAACGTCGGCGTGTCGCAGGCCGGCAGGTCGGTTCGAAAATCAATGTCGCTATCGTGCGTGCGATAGAAGAATTCGAAGTAGTTAATGATGGGCGCATCGTACAACTCTCTCAGGTAAAGCGTTGAAACCATCCCACTGTGTCCGACAATCAAGTCGGGTTTGACGTCGGGGCGGGATCGGAGTGCATCAAACAAGGCGGTGCTGTGCCAAACCTGGTTTTCAAAGGTTCGACTACAAAAATTGGTTTCAGCGCGAGCACCACTCTTCGGCTCGTACAATACCCGTCCGACCCCCGGCACCTCGCCACCGTGTTGCGATGCAAACGTGCATTGCCAACCGTGCTTTTGCACCAGATGATTTGCGATTTGCCCAAACTGGGCGGGAAAGTTTTGATGGACAAAAAGAACATGCATGATCGATACAGAATAACCCGGCTCGCGTGACGAAGCGATTGCATACCGCGGCGATTGATTGCTCCGCAAGTCGCAAGTATTGATTCCGTTGGAAATTGCAGATTTTCATGCTGCATGACCACCAAGCAGTTTCAGTTCTCCGGCATCATCAGCTGCTTCGATTCGGGCAATCCTTGAATCCAGCCGAAACCAGCGCCCAGCAAATAGCCGGTCAGCAAATCAACGAGATGGTGTTGGTAAGTGGTCCAGGCCGCGAGGGCAATCGCGAGGGCCCAAATGTGCATGACCAGCCCCCCCAATCTTCGCTTCCGTCGCATGGTTTCCGCGCATAGTACGGAGTAGGCGACGTGCAATGATGGAGCGCAGTTATAGGTCAGATTGACTTGGTCGGCCCAATCAAACGGCCCGGCAGCCCAGCTCGTGACCTCTGGCGGATCAAACGCGAGTTCCGCGGGGTAGATCAAAAAGCAGACACCCGCCGCGACCGTCATCCAAGACATCACCCTGACAAACCACCAAAGTTGGTCGGCGGAGTGAAGGATCAGCGTCATCACCACAAACATCAAATAGACCGACGAGTAGACGATACTCAACTCAGGTAAAAAAGGTAGCGACAACTCAAAGGCCAGGTGCACGGGGAAACGAGTCTGGCGCAATGACGTGACATAGTCGGCACCCCCGTAGACGATGGCAAACAAAAAACTTAACCAGACAATGGCACCGAGCAATCGCCACCGCTGCTGCGCATCGGGCCAGACCCAAAGAGGCTCTTTCGCCATACCATCAACTGTCATTCAATGTATTGCGCTGCGAATTGTTACCCGCACAACGGTTGTCGTTTCGTTGTTCGATGTCATGTTCCGATTAAACATTCTGCTACATTAGACACATGAACACGCCGCAGCAACCAATCATCGAATCACCGATCGAGACTCGGGCAAGGGAAACGGCGTCGACGAGTCGTTTGTCGTCGGACCCTGATTTTTTGTCGAATGTTACACCAAACGATTTCCCTCGTGCCTGGTACCATTTCTCGACGAAAAACGAACTCCTCCGTGGACCGGTTGTCAAATCGATCCTTGGAAAACGTCTCGTCGGTTTTTTGACGAAGTCGGGACAACCCGGCGTGCTGGACAACCGCTGCATCCACATGGGATCGGACCTCGGCACCGGATGCGTGGTTGGAGAATCACTGGAGGGTTCATTACATCACTGGCAATTT
>JAGQPO010000726.1 GCA_020426665.1 Planctomycetales bacterium | reverse complement strand
TACTGGGCATGGGATCCGGTGGAAAACGGATCGTTGATCCCATGGCTGATCGGCACCGCCTTCGTGCATACACTGATGGCCTGGCAGTATAGTGGGATGTTAAAAAAGTCCAGCATCGCGTTGGCGATTGCCGGATTTGCGATGTGCAATTTCGCAACCTTCTTAACGCGCAGCGGTATATTCAGCAGCCTGCACGCGTTCAGCCAGTCACCGATCGGATGGCTGTTTTTGGGGTTGATGTTGGTGATCTGTGTGGGCGGGACGATCCTGATTCTGCGACACCGACATGCACTTGGCACTGATCGTCGAGTGAAAAATTTTTGGACGCGTGAGTCGCTGATCGTCGTTTCCACGATCACACTGGTCACGCTCGCCGCGGTGACGCTTGCAGGGACATTAAGTGTTGCGTTGTCGGACGCCATCGTTGGCCGCCGCATCATTGTTGGACCGCCGTTTTATAATCATGTCTTGATCCCCGTCGCGCTGGTCTTGCTGGCCACGATGGCTGCGGCACCACTTTTCCGTTGGTCGGCGGAACCGTCGCCAAAACAGAAACGGGCCTTTAAATACTCAGCCGCCGTCGCGTCGGTTTCGTTGATGGTCGTTTGGTTTTTCGGAGTTCGACATCCGTTGGGCTGGGTCATCGGTTGGCTGGCTTCGTTTTCGATCGCAACACATTCTGCGTGTCTGGCACTGGAATTGTGGCAACGGAACGATCGTCAGCCGTGGACGGCGCTCGGAACCACGCTGCGTTTAAACCGGAAACTTTATGCGGGATTTTTGATTCACATCGGGTTTATCAGCATCGCCGTCGGCCTGACCGGATCGTCACTGGGAACACGCCGTGAAGAATTGGTCATGAAGCAGGGCCAGATCGTTCAATGGGCGGGTCGCACGATTCAATTTCGACAACTGATCGAGCGAGACTTGGGTGACAAATACGTTGTCGAAGCAGAATTAATCGTCTCGCGCGGCGAGGCCGACGCGTACCGTTTGCTGCCCGCGCAACATCTGCATCGTCTTCAAGATCAGTGGACGACCGAAGTCGACATTCATTCGACATGGCGTGGTGATTTCTACACGATCTTGCATTACGGCGAAGGTGACGACGAGGTGCGTTTGACCTTGGTCGAAAATCCACTGATGCGTTGGATATGGTTCGGAGCCTTGGTGATCGTTGCCGCGACCACACTTCGGCTTTTTCCTTCTCGGCAGTTCCAAAACCAGCCACGAATCGCTACACAACTGATACAACGATCCGGCATCCGCGGAAAGCGACGTGCGTTGGAAACCGTCGGAACTTGACCCAATCAATCACATCGCGGTAAGAGAATGTTGCCCGAGTCGAACATCGCCATCCAGACCCATCAGCTATCGAAAACGATCGGTACGCGCAGGGTGCTTCGCGAGATCGATTGGAGCATCGCCAAGGGAGAATGCGTCGCCTTGTTGGGAGACAACGGCGCCGGCAAAACAACATTATTGCGATGTCTGGCCGGCAGCCTACAACCGACTGCGGGCCAAGTCCGATGGTTCGGCCAGGCGGTCTCATCTGATGTCCGTCAACGTCGGATTATCGGCATGGTCGCGCACGAAAGCCGTCTATACCAGCCGTTGACCGTGCGTGAAAACCTGCTGTTTGCCGCACGCATGCACTCGCTTAGCGATCCAATGAAACGTTGTGACGAAGTATTGGATCGAGTCGAATTAGGATTTTGCGCCGATCGTCCGACCCGTGAAATCTCCAAGGGCATGTGTCAGCGACTGTCGCTCGCCCGCGCACTGATCCACGACCCACCGATCTTGTTATTGGACGAACCGTTTTCCGGCCTTGACTCCGCCGGTTGCGACTGGCTGCTTGACATGTTGCGCGATCGACGCTCGGAAGGGCGGGCGATTTGCTTTAGCACACACGGTGACGACTGGAAACACGTGGCCGACCGCGTGACGCGGCTCAAGGATGGAGCGTTGTTGAGAGCGAACGCAATTGGCGATGCGACAGCCGGCGACGCGTTGCGGAGCGCCGGATGAACCGGAGAGACAATGGCAAGCAAGCTGTGGTGGCTGATTCACAAGGACTTGATGATCGAGTATCGAACGCGACAGACGTGGACGTCGATGCTGTTGTTGTGTGTGATCATCGCGGTGGTCTTCAGCCTGCAGGTCAAACTGCCGATGGAACATCGCACCGCCACCGTGTCGACGATGTTATGGCTGGCGATCATCTTCGCCTCCCAAGTGGTCGTCGAACGCACGGGAATCGCCGAGCATCAAGACGGTTGTTGGGACGCATTGACCCAATATCCGGTGTCTGCTTCAACGATTTATCTGGCCAAGCTAATCGTCAACCTGGTCGCCATCCTGGCGTTGAACTGCGTCATGGTGCCACTGTTCGTGGTCTTGACCGACGTGCCATTGTTACTGCATGCCGGAGCAATGTCGTTGGTCATCGGTTTAGGAAGTCTGTCGGTGGCGGCGATCGGAACCCTGGTCAGTGCCGCAACGTTTGGTCAACGTCAACGTGGTGCAGTGCTGTCTCTGCTGGCGTTGCCGTTGGTCTTGCCCGTCCTGCTGTCCGCCTCCGAAGCGACTCGATTGGCCGCGACCAACGATCTAGGGAACCAATGGTGGCGTTGGGTACAATTCCTGGGAGCGTTTACCATCGTGTTTGTTACGTTAGGCATTGTGCTGTTCGGTGCGATGATCGAAGAATAAATCATTGCGGCAAGCGGTGACGAAAAGTGGATTCAATGACAAACACTTCCGGATCGGCCGGCCGCAGCCCAACAATCCTCGGTACATCACTGGTCGGTGTCTTGCTGGCCATCGCGATCGCCGCCGTTTACATCGCGCCGTCCGAACAGACGATGGGAGACGCCCAACGGGTGATGTATGTGCATATTTCGGTGGCCTGGTTGGCGTTGCTCGGATTTGCCGTAATGGCCATCTGTGGATGGCGATATCTGGTCACTCGTAACCTCTGGTGGGACCAGTGGGCGATTGCGATCGGTGAGGTCGGATGGATGTGTTCGACGTTGACTTTGGTGACCGGTTCGCTGTGGGCGCACGCGGCCTGGGGAACGTGGTGGACCTGGGATCCGCGACTGGTAACGTCGTTCGTTTTGTGGGCGATTTACAGTGGCAACCTGACGTTGCGCAGCGGTCTGGAAGACGCAAACACCCGCGCGCGACTTTGCTCTGTGATGGCCATTATTGGATTGGCCGACGTTCCGCTGGTTGTGATGGCAACCCGTTGGTTTCGCGGCGTCCATCCCGTGTCGCCCGACATGGAGCCTGCCATGCGATACACGCTTGTGGCGAATATCGCCGGGTGGACTGCTTTGATGATACATTTGGTGGTCCGGCGCCGGCGATTGTTGGTGCTCCAATCCCAAGTGGCCGAACTGCAATCATTGTACGAGACGTCGCAAACGCAGCGATGACACCTTCGTGAACTTTCCTCCCGAAACTTATTAGCCTGTCGCCAACGTAAACGGACCACCCATGGAAACATTCATAGCGGCATACGCGGCCGTCTGGTTCGCTGTTGTCCTGTATCTCGGACGACTTGGAATGCAGCAGCGTCGATTGCAAAACCAGATTGACTTGATTCGGCGCACTGAGTCGCGAGCGTCCGAGTCCCCCCAATCGCCCCGTTAGCCAACATCGCAAGGCGACAATGTGTTTTCGTTTTTTATCGTTACCGTGTTGATGGTGCTGCAGGATCAGCAGTCGCCCGCCGCCGGTTCAATCAGTGGTGTCGTCGTCAACGCGTCGTCCGAGATGGCGCCGGTTCCTGGTTCGGCCGTTGTCCTGAGCGTTGAATTGGAGGGTGAACTGGTCGTCGCGGCGGAGGGCGTTGCCGATGACCAGGGGCGTTTTTTATTTGACGACATCCCGGCCGATCCTGACTACGTCTACTTGCCAGGCGCGAATTATGACGGAGTCCACTATCCGGGTTTACGCATCACGTTGAACGCCGAAACGCCGCATGCACGCGTCAATTTGGTTGTCCATGAAACCGTTTCTGATCCGAATCCGCTGGTGATTCGGCGCCACGACATCACCATCGGCCGCGATGCCGAAAGCATTCATGTGACGGAAAAACTGTTGATTGAAAATCCCAGTTCGAAAACGTTTGTCGGTTCGGCCTCGCGCCCCGGCGGTCGCGCAGCGACACTACGCCTTTCAATCCCGTCAAATTTTCGGCGCACGACTTTTGACAAGGAATTTTACGGCAGCCAATTCACGCTGATCGACGATCGTCTGGTGACCGATATCCCCTGGCCTCCCGGACAACGTGAACTGGGATTCGCGTATGTGCTGCCGGGCGATGCCTCCAATCAATCTTGGCAACGCGAAATTGATCTGCCCTGCGATCATCTGCGAATCGAAGTCGACACGGATGCACCGGAAAAGGTTTCATGCAATCTTGCTGACCTCCCGTCCGCCGGCAAAACGTCAGACGTCGATGGCAACGCAAACACAATCAGTAGCGGCAGCATCGTCTTTGAATCGAATGATAAAACGCTCGCCGCGGGCTCCATGATCCTTGTGCGGTTGGAACCACCACCGCTGACGCTGCTGGCTTACGGTCGCTGGATTGCAATCGCACTGCTGGCCGGACTGATCGTTGCGGCACGCTTTTTCGGAACCCGACAGCGACGCGACAGAAATCAGCACGAAACTGATCAAAAGTCGACAAAGCATGCTAAACTGGGTTGATCATGGCCGCTCGTTGCGACTGGAACAGGGCGTCTAAAAAGCACAATCTCTACCCAAGGAAAGATGTCATGGGCAGAAGCCGCCTTGCTTCGTTAAGCCTTCCCCCGGCCGCCTTTGTCGCCATCGTTTTGATGTGCCCGTTGACCGGATTCGCACAGACCGGGTTACCACAGCCCGGAATTGCACAGCCGATGCAATTGCCGTCCCCGGACAATCCCACCTATGTGGAACTTGCCAAATGCGCAGCCTGTCACTTTGAACAATACAAAGACTGGAGAGGGTCCGAACACCACCGGGCGTTCGAGATTTTGCCGCTGAAATATCGCAATGACGCTTCGTGCCTGAAATGCCACACCACCGGAACGCCTGGTGATGCGTCGTCCTATCAATACGGCGTGTCGTGCCAAGCCTGTCACGGCCCCGGACAAGCCCATGCGAATTTCGCTTTACAATCCGCACAAATGTTATTGACTGAGGAAGGACTGACGACGCTGCGTGGCAAGATTCATCGACTCGATATGCGACAGTGTGTCACGTGCCACATCAGCAAGGCACATAAGAAACACCCTCCGTTCGACCGCGACCCGGCAACGCCTCGCGTCGAACGAGCATCGACTACCAGCTTCTTCCAGGAAGTTCACGGCGCCAAGGCAACGCCCCAATAGCTGACGGTGTTTCGGTTGCCGAATGAGCTACCGTCGCCGGCCGTCTTTCAAAATCCGACTGGGTGATTCGATCAATTCATCTCGCCGGGGTCGTTTGGTCGCGTCGTTGCTGTCCGATAAA